>CAMNCV010000047.1 GCA_946534585.1 uncultured Prevotellaceae bacterium | reverse complement strand
GTGCCTAAGCACACAAAGACACCGGTTGCTCCTGGCGCTAAGGGAACAATAGAGGTTGTGTATAACGGTCAGGGTAAGTTCCCTGGACACTTCAAGAAGACCATCACGGTACGCTCTAACGGCACCCCGGAGATGGTAAGACTTTACATAGAAGGAGACATGACAGAGAAATGATATTTGACAGCAGAGAGAAAGACAAAGCTCTGAGCATTATAAACAGTCTCAGAATACGTTTGAATACGGCGTTGCTTCCCGACGACGAAGGGAGGTTGCGCCGTATTCTTTTTACTGCAATCAGGGAGGGACAGATAGACAGGGACACCTTTGGGCTGAATCCTATCCTTATGTCTATGCAGACCGCCTATATTGCCGTTAATGAGATAGGATTGCGTCGTGACAGTGTGATAGCCACGCTCCTCACACCGTTGGTGCTTAATGACAGCTATACGCTTGATGAGGCGGAACGTGATTTCGGTGCAGGACCGAAGAATATCTTGCAAGGTTTATTGCACGTACAGGAGCTTTATAAGAAGACTCCGGTCATAGAGACAGAGAATTTCCGTAACCTGCTGCTCTCGTTTGCAGAGGATATGAGGGTTATCCTCCTCATGATAGCTGACAGGGTCAATGTGATGCGTGAGATACGCAATGTGACGGATATTGAGTCACAGCGACGTGTGGCAGAGGAGGCAAGCTATCTTTATGCCCCATTGGCGCATAAGCTGGGTTTGTATAAGTTGAAGAGTGAGCTTGAGGACCTGTCATTGAAGTACCTTGAGCATGACGCATATTATCATATAAAGGAAAAACTGTCTGCCACCAAGCGTGCGCGCGACAAGTATATCAATGACTTCATCGGACCTATCCGTGAGAAGTTACAGGCAGCCGGACTGCGCTTTCACATGAAAGGGCGCACCAAGTCCATTCACTCCATCTGGCAGAAGATGAAGAAGCAGCGGTGTCCCTTTGAGGGTGTCTATGACCTCTTTGCCATACGTATCATCCTTGACAGTGAGGGAGAGCAGGAGAAAAAGGACTGTTGGCAGGTTTACAGCATTATCACAGATATGTACCAGCCTAATCCTAAGCGTCTGCGCGACTGGCTCAGTGTGCCAAAGAGCAACGGCTATGAGTCGCTTCACATCACGGTGCTCGGTCCGGAGCAGAAGTGGGTGGAGGTACAGATACGTACCGAGCGTATGGATGAGATAGCAGAGCACGGACTGGCAGCCCACTGGCGTTACAAGGGTGTTAAGGCCGGTGGCGGCGGCATGGAGGAATGGCTTGCCATAGTAAGGCGTGCATTAGAGGCAGGAGATGACATGCAGGTGATGGACCAGTTCCGCATGGACCTTTATGAAGATGAGGTGTTTGTGTTCACTCCTAAGGGAGAAATCAAGAAATTCCCCATGGGAGCTACCGTGCTTGACTTTGCGTACCTTATACACTCACGCATAGGAAACCAGTGCGTAGGCGCGCGTATAAACGGCCGTAATGTGCAGATACGTGAGGAACTGCATTCTGGTGACACCGTGGAGATACTTACCTCTGCTCAGCAGAAGCCGAAGCGTGACTGGCTGCAGATTGTTAAGACATCTCATGCTAAGAGCAAGATACGCCAGGCCATAAAGGAGGCGCAGGCTGCTGACGGACTGTATGCCCGTGAGGTGCTCTACCGTCGCTTCAAGAACAGGAAGATAGAGGTTGACGAACCACTTCTGCAGCAACTGATAAAGAAGATGGGGTATAAGGAAGTGTCAGACTTCTATATAGCCATAGCCAACGAGCAACTTGATGTGTTAACTGTCATTGACCGCTATCTGGAACTGAAGAATCCTCAGGCCTCGGCAGGCGATGACGGCGAGGGCGCACCTCGTAAGAGTGCGTCTGAGTATGTCATGAAGGAGCGTCGTGATGATGATGTGCTCGTTATAGACCGTAACCTGAAAGGGGTGGACTACACTTTGGCAAAATGCTGTAATCCTATATATGGTGATGATGTGTTCGGCTTTGTCACGGTGTCGGGCGGCATAAGGATACACAGGCAGGATTGTCCCAACGCTCCTGAGATGCGTTCGCGTTACGGCTACCGTATCGTCAAGGCCCGTTGGAGTGAGAAAGGCTCCGGTCGTTATGATATTACCATGCAGGTGATAGGCAATGACGATATTGATATAGTGAACAACATAACGTCTGTAATATCAAAAGAGGAGAATACCGCTTTGAGATCCATCAATATTGACAGTGATGACGGACTCTTCAAGGGGGTCATTACCGTGGCTCTGGATGATACCTCTCGACTGGAGGCTCTTATCCGCAAACTGCAAAATATTAAGGGCGTAAAATCTGTGAAGCGTATGTAGCGTCTCAAGTTTTCATCGCACAGTATATATACAAGTGTGTGACGTAGCTTTAACAACGGATTTCACGGATTATACGGATTGATAACCTGCTGATAATCAGCAATGGCAAAAATCCGTGTAATCCGTGAAATCCGTTGTTTGCGTTTATAAGACTCTTATTGGTGCTGTTCGCGCAGCAAGTCATTGACAGTCTTCACAGGGTTGAATGTACCCAATGGCACTTCCACGAAGACTGTTGACCAGTCGCTCATCGCTCCGTTCCATAATCCTGGCAGCTCAAGAGCTTTCAGTTCCTTGCCGCCCTTTGACTTCTCAGATATGAAGCCTGTTGTAG
>CAMNCV010000046.1 GCA_946534585.1 uncultured Prevotellaceae bacterium | reverse complement strand
GAATTCAGGTGAAGTATTCTCATTGAGGTTGCCTGATGATGATGCAGTGTAAGCAGTGCCGCCTACAGTGAAGTTAAGATCCTGCTGTGACGTCTTGCTGGTGAAGGCACCTACTACCATCACATACTTACCTGCAGGCAGTGAGGTGACGGTGACATTCTCAGTGCTTACGCCTCCCTTGCCGTTAGAGCCGCGGATAGGAAGGTTTCCTGCCGTTGTCTCTGTCAGTCCTGCAATGTACTCACCCTCGTTGCAGTAAACGATATTATCTATGTTTGAAGCGTTATAGTTAACCACAGCTACTGAGTTATCTGCTGTAGGAGTAAACGTATTGGTGTACTCCCTGTTGTTTACAGAAGACTCGTAGAGAGAACCGTCTAATGTCCCATACCTTGGATATGCGTATTTAACAGCGTCACCTGCGTAAGAAGTTCCACCACTTAACATATATCCAAGACTGCTATTGATGGTATATTCTATCTTGTCGGCCTCCTTGAAGGTAAGGTGAATGTAGTTCTTGGTATCGTCCTCATCCACTGTGATAGTTTTATCACCACCAGAGACATATACATACTTCACACCGTCAAAGTAGAAGTTGCCCTTGTCGGTCTCAGAGGCTGACACCTCTGTGCCTACTATAGTACCCTTATAAGTAATGGTGTCAATCTGGGTTTCAGAATCAAGCTCACGTACTACATAGTAAGATGAGGTCTTCTCGGTAGTGTATGTGATGGAAGCACTTACATCTGACACAGTACCGCCGCCGGCAGCAGTGTCCCATATAAGCAATGTCACCTTCTTGCTGCTCTTGAAAGCATCAGTAATGATGAAATCACCTGTCTTAGTTCCGGTACTGCCTCTGCCTGCTGTAGTAGTAAGAGTACTGTTGAGAGATGTAGCAGTCTTGTCAGCAGTGTTGTAAGTAAGATCAGCTGACCACGCAGATGTGTTGTAACCGATGTTGAAGGTGTGTCCGCGGTCAGATCCTGACACCGTAGCTGTCAGTTTGGCTTCTGTCACCGTAGCATTCTCTGGCAGACCACTGGCATCAACCTCGATGTAAGTGATGAAGTTCACACCCCAGCCTGTGTTGCCGAAACCTACGGTTCCGTTACTGAAAGTGTTGAAACCCGTGCTTGCAGATGTTACCTCTCCGTATGAGGTATCAGCACTACTTTGGTTCACATACGTCATTTTGACAGTGGGTGTATAGCTCTCCGCACTCACACCCAGAGCCATCATGGCCGCAGCGATTAAAGTAAAAACTTTTTTCATAAGCTTTTTGATTTGTTAGTTAATAATATTGTTAGTTAAAAAATAGTTATGCTGTGTTAAGTTTCTTCATTTATTTTCAATATAATATCATCCAGAAAGGCATCAGAGACACTCTCCATGTGCTTGAATGCCTTGTCAAACTCCTCTGAGAAGCGTATATCCCTAATCATAGACTGTCGATATGCTTTATGGCATCGGTTACCGACATTGACGGTGCTGTCTCACACTGTCTCTTGGCTCTTACCACGCATCTGGCAGTCTTATATGCCTTCTCCATCTCCATGAGTCGTGCCCAGCGTGCCTTTGTCAGCCTTACTGTGATATTTCGTGATGTTTTCTCAAGTACTGCCATAGTGCAAGTTTTCCTTTTTTTGAAGTTAATAAATATTGTTAGTTAAAAAACATCTTCAGGTCTCTCCATTTCCCAGTTTGAGTGTACTCTATTTTATAAATCATGGTAAGCTTCTGATATATTTGTCAAAATCCTCTACACTATCAAAGCTCCTTACCTTTCCTTGGCGAGCCTCTTCCCTGGCCTCGTCAATCATGCGGAAGAACTCCTCCTTCGTCATCAGCGTAGGGTCAGCAGCCTTCTTCCGCTCCTTTACCAGCCTGCCCACATACCTGACAAGACGCCTCATCAGCGACTCGTCGCCCGAAATAAGGTTTATGTCATTCAGCAGTCCTGCGTCGATGGCTTTTGCGTGTATTTCGTCTTTTTTGAACATAATAGGAGATTAAGTTAGTTTTTCAATCAGGCGCACACTGCGCCCTGAGGGCAAAGGTACGTTTTTTTTTCCAACCAACCAAATTTTTTCTTTTCTTTTTAAACATTCACTCCAAAGATTACTCTCGCAGGCGCATATATAAGGAAAAAACGTGGATAAATCTTGCAAAACAACGAAAGTTTTTGTAACTTTGCAATCTATAAGGTGGGTTATATAAATTACCACCGTAATAAACTGACAAAAGAAAAAAACTATAATATGAATACATTCTTCAACGCACGTGACCTTGGCGACATCACAGCAGCTCTCGCCGAGGCACAGGAGGTGAAGCGCGACCGCTTCGCCTATCAGCATCTGGGCAAGAACAAGACGCTGCTCATGGTCTTCTTCAATAACTCACTGCGCACACGCCTTTCCACACAGAAGGCTGCCATGAACCTGGGCATGAACGTCATAGTGCTCGACGTCAACGCCGGAGCATGGAAACTGGAGACCGAGCGCGGCGTCATCATGGACGGCGACAAGTCCGAGCACCTGCTGGAGGCCATTCCCGTCATGGGCAGCTTCTGCGACCTCATAGGCATACGCTCCTTTGCCGGACTGACAGACCGCGAGTATGACTATGCCGAGACCATCGTGGGGCAGTTCGTGAAGTACAGCGGCCGACCCGTCTTCGCCATGGAGACGGCCACCGTGCATCCGCTCCAGGCCTTTGCCGACCTCATCACCATCGAGGAGCACAAGAGGACCGACCGCGTGAAGGCCGTATTGACCTGGGCGCCACACTGCCGCGCACTGCCGCAGGCCGTGCCTAACTCCTTCGCCGAGTGGATGCAGGCAGCACCCGACGTTGACCTCGTGATAACACACCCCGAGGGCTACGAGCTCGACCCTAAATTCACCTGCGGTGCCACCATAGAGTATGACCAGAAGAAAGCCTTCGAAGGTGCCGACTTCATATACGCGAAGAACTGGTCGTGCCCGGGCGTGACGCGCCCGGAAGCCTACGGACAGATACTCGACGACTACCACAAGTGGAGCCACTGGACGGTGGATGCGGAGCACATGTCATGGACCAACGATGCCGCCTTCATGCACTGTCTGCCGGTGCGCCGCGGACTCATCGTCACCGACGACGTCATAGAGTCGCCACGCTCGCTCGTCATCCCCGAGGCTGCCAACCGCGAGATTTCCGCCGAGGTAGTCATAAAGCGTATGCTTGAGTCGCTCTGATGCAATGAGCCTCATGCTTTGGCATCACAAATAAAAGTAACTCAATGACACAACAGGATTTTGAAATCATGGCACCCGTCGGCTCGCGCGAGTCGCTGGCAGCAGCTATCAATGCCGGTGCCGGTTCGATATATTTCGGCATAGGAGCACTCAATATGCGCGCTCACTCGGCAGCAGCCTTCACCATCGACGACCTGAAGGAGATGGCAGCAACATGCGCCGACCACGGCATAAAGTCGTACCTCACCGTCAACACTGTCATCTACGGCGAAGACCTCGAACAGATGCGCGAAATCATTGATGCCGCCAAGGAGGCTGGCATCTCTGCCGTCATAGCAAGTGACGTGGCCGTCATGATGTATTGCCGTGAGGTAGGGCAGGAAGTGCATCTCTCCACTCAGCTTAATATTTCAAACATCGAGGCGCTCAGGTTCTACGCGCAGTTTGCCGACGTGGTAGTGCTGGCGCGCGAACTGCGCATGGAGCAGGTGCAGGCCATCCATGAGCAGGCGGTGAAGGAAGGCATCTGCGGACCTTCGGGACAGCCCATCCGCATTGAGATGTTCTGCCACGGTGCGCTGTGCATGGCTATCTCGGGCAAGTGCTACCTCTCGCTCCACGACATGGGACGCTCCGCCAACCGTGGCGAGTGCGTGCAGATATGCCGCCGCAAGTACCGCGTGGAAGACGTGGAGACGGGCAACGAACTCCTCATCGACAACAAATATATCATGTCGCCCAAGGACCTCAAGACCATCCGCTTCATCGACCGCATGATGACGGCAGGCGTCAGGGTGTTCAAGATAGAAGGCAGGGCACGCGGAGCAGAGTATGTTGACACCGTGGTCAGATGCTACAAGGAAGCCATCAGTGCCGTGCTCCACGACCAGCAGCAGCCGCAGGAGCCAAAGCAGTTTACTGAAGAGGCCAAGGACAAGTGGGACGAGCGTCTGGCAAGGGTCTTCAACCGTGGTTTCTGGGACGGCTACTACCAGGGACAGCGACTTGGCGAGTGGAACGACTCCTACGGCTCCAAGGCAACCGAGAAGAAGGTATATGCCGCCAAGGTGATAAAATACTTCTCAAAGATTGGCGTGGCAGAGATACAGGTGGAGGCTCACGACATCAAGGTGGGCGACAAACTGCTCTTCACCGGCACCACCACCGGAGCGATGTATATCGACGAGGTGGAGGAGATACGCTATGACCTCAAGCCCGTTGAGCAAGCTACCAAGGGCCAGCGCGTAAGCATCAAGGTGCCCGATAAGGTAAGGCCTAACGACAAGGTGTTCGTAATGGAGAAGGTATGAGGCTATAGCAACTATGGAAACTATGAAAGCTATAGCAACTATAAAAAAAAGAGAATATGACAATCAACGAGATACAAGACGAAGTAATAGAAGAGTTCAGCGGTCTTGATGACTGGATGGACCGTTACCAGATGCTCATCGACCTCGGCTCGGAGCAAGAGCCACTGGCTGACGAGTACAAGACAGAGCAAAACCTCATCGACGGCTGTCAGAGCCGCGTATGGGTGCAGTGCGACAAGCAGGCAGACGGCACGCTGCACTTCACCGCAGAGAGCGACGCCCTCATCGTGAAGGGTATCATAGCCCTGCTCATACGGGTGCTGACCGACCATACGCCAGAGGAGATACTCTCTGCAGACCTCTACTTCATCGAGGAGATAGGACTGAAGGAGCACCTCTCGCCCACACGCTCCAACGGACTGCTCGCCATGGTGAAGCGCATAAAGGCATACGCCCTGGCATACAGCAGTAAATAGTGATAACCAGATAACTGCCGCAATGAATAAAGATTTATACGTCTCGCTGCCTAACGATGAACTCGCACTGCTTGCAATCTACACACTCTTTGAAGTAGAAGAGAAAAACACCAGAAAACTGAAAGAAGCTCTATGCAAAGTCACTGGCAATGACAATATTGACTTAAATAAACTGACGCATCAGCTGAGCAGCCGAAGGCTCATTGAGTTGAAAGGCTACGACTGGCACACGGGCAACTACGACTATAGAGTGGCGAAAGAGCACATGATACCACTCATGACCTTCCTTTACGACGATTGTAAGGAACTGACGCAGAAGGTGCTCAGCGCCGTGGGTTCTAAGCTCAGGCCTGCTGATGAGCAGAAACTGTTCTGGGAGTATATCATCTCCGACTTCAAGCGGCTGGATCACCGACTCATGGACAGTATTGATCACTTCAGTGTAGAGATGCTGATGCCCATTGTGGCTGACGAACGCTTCGCCACGCTGCTGCTTGAGATTGACGAAAGTGAATTCTTCAATGTCATTAACGCTTTCCTCGTCAAGGTGTTCGACGAGGAATTGCTCGTTGATTCGGCCTACCTCACGTCGCTCATCAGCAACTACAAGAATCGCTCTATTACGGCCAGCAAGATGCTCAGGCTGCAGTGTCTCGTTGACCTCTATGCATACATGGCACACGGACAGATGCCTAAACAACTCCTTGCCAACAACAAGAACCACCGCATCATTGCAGGCATCCACGAGGCCTACCATGGCAATATGATTAAGGCCCTGGAACACTTCAAGCAGGCCGTGGCAATGAATAACAAGGATAATTTATACGGCTCCACAACAAGTTCGAGAAGTTTCCTGCCACTGAAATCATGCAACTTCTTCTATATGCTCGTGGCTTTCCTCTGTGGCACTGCCGACGGACAACGTAAGTGCAACTCCCTCAAGAAGAGCTCTGACAAGAACGCGGTAAATGCTGCCGTTACGCTCTACGGCATCGTATCATCAGAATACAACGAGAAGATGAGCGAGCAGATGGTGCTCAGCAACCTCGTTGAGAGCACGAGCGGCTTCGACAACACCGCAGGCTTGCTGCTGGCTTACTACATCGACAACAAAAAAGTGATAGACAGGTGCGGCCACATAAAGCCTAAGTGGCTCATCATGCGCCAGGAGATGCGCAAGTACGTGGAGCAGACCGACACTGAAGCCATGGACAAAGCCTACGGACCCATGGGACTGCTGCAGAGTATCTACCGCAAACCTGAATGGGAAAACGTGCTCGATGACCTCATGTCGCTCTCAGATACTTCAAAGCAGAAGGATGAAAGACAGACACGCATAGGTTATTTCATGAACGATATGAATGCCACCTATGTCGAGGCACGCGAGCAGTCAAGACTGAAAAACGGTACGTGGGGTTCGGGAAAGAGATTGTCGATGTCGGCTTTCGTCGTCGGTTCGTCAGAGGCCATGAATAGCGCCGACCGTGAGATAGCACGCCTGTCACGCTCAGCAGCCTATTCTTCAGGAGTGCCGCTCAGCAGCGTGCTGCCACACATGACCGAGGACAGCCGCCTCTACGTAGGACGCTTCGCTCCCTATGCAAAGGTCGAGGTGACGGAGGAAATGCCATACCTCACGCTCGTCGATGAGGGCGACGGCTACCGCATCACCAGCAACGTGCCGGAGGATAAGATAGAACAGCGCGTCATCATAACCCACCGTGGCGCGGCAAGCATCAATTTCATCAGGATGAATGCGGAGCAGAGACCATACTACCAGCGACTGCTCTCGCTCGGCTTCTTCCCACGAGAGGCAGAGCCACAGCTCAAGACCTTCCTCGCTTCGCTCGGAGGAAAGGTAGAGGTCAACAGCAACCTCATCGACGGTGGCTCCACGCTACCCATCACCAAGGGCGACGCACACCTCATCATGCAGATGCGCCCCGAGGGAAAGGAAAACTATGTGGTGGGCATCTTCACACGTCCGCTTGAGGGCGGACACATGCGATGCGTGCCAGGAGAGGGCGACAGCATCATAATCGACGCGGGAGAGAACGGACGCATGAGAGTGGAGCGCGACATACAGACCGAACAGGACAATATGAAGCATTTTGCAGAGAGTTGTCCGGAACTCTCTGCCGTGCGCGAGACCATGGGCAATACGGGCATGGCTACCGTTGAGGCTTACAGTCTGCTGCCGCTAATAGAGTATGCACAACAAAACCCCGACCGCATATCATGCGAATGGCCCGAAGGCTCGAAGATGAGCGTAAGGCAGCGCAACAGCTCCACTGCCTGGGGAGGAGCAATAAAGAAGAACGACAACGGATGGTTTGAGATAGAAGGCTCCGTAGAGGTTGACCAGGGAAAGGTCTTGACCATGGCACAGCTGCTCGACCTGGCAAGCCAGTCGCACGGAAGATTTATACGACTTGGCGAGGGTGAGTTCCTCGCACTAAGCGACAAGCTGCGCCGACAGCTCGTCAGCATCAGTTCCATAGCATCAAGGACAAGGGGAAAACTCGTCATGTCGCCATTCTCCATCGCTCTGCTCGGACCTGACCTCACTGAGGGCGAACTAACCATCGTCGAGGACGACGAGGTACGCGCCGTCAGACAGCGCATAAAGGAGTCGAGTACCTACTCGCCACGCGTGCCAAAGGAACTCAACGCTACGCTGCGAGAGTATCAGAAGGATGGCTACCAATGGATGTCGCGACTTAACAAGTGGGGCGCCGGAGCATTGCTTGCCGATGATATGGGTCTCGGAAAGACTATACAGACCATCACCTTCCTGCTCTCAAAGGCGAAGGAAGGACCGGCGCTGGTCATTGCGCCTGCCTCGGTGGCACCTAACTGGAAGACGGAGTTCCAGAAGTTTGCACCGTCGCTCAATATCACCATGCTCAACTTCGAGCCTGACCGTGGCGAGGCTATTGCAAAGGCAAAGGCGGGCGACGTCGTGGTCACTACGTACGGACTGCTGCTCAGCGTCAAGGACGAGATTACAAAAAAGCAGTGGACGAGCATCTGCCTCGATGAGGCTCATATAATCAAAAACCGCGGTGCCAAGACTTCTGCCGTGGCAATGAAGCTGAAGAGCCAGTACCGCGTGATGCTGACGGGTACGCCCGTGCAGAACCACCTGGGCGAACTGTGGAACCTCTTCCAGTTTGTCAACCCGGGACTGCTCGGCTCCTTCGACGACTTCAACCGTCGCTTCATCGGACCAATAGAGCAGAATGGCGACAAGGACGTGCAGGCACAGCTCGACCGACTTGTCAAGCCTTTCATGCTGCGACGCACCAAGGATAAGGTGGCAAAGGAACTGCCCGACAAGGAGGAGATATACCAGCACGTGGACCTCTCTGAGGATGAATTACTCGTATATGAGGCACTGCGGCGCAAGGCTGAGGCTCTGCTCATGGAGGAGAAAGGCAAGAGCGTCAGCGTAGCCACGCTGGCAGAAATCACACGACTGCGACAGTGTGCCTGCGACACGCGTCTCGTGGAGAAGACCAAGGGCAAGACATCCAAAAAGGAAGGTTCGAAAATCATAGCCCTCGTGGAACTGCTGCAGACTATCCTCGAAGGCTCCAACGGCATCCTCGTATTCTCGCAGTTCACTTCATATCTCGCACTGATAAAGAAGGCTCTCGACAATGCCTCCATACCCTATCTCTACATCGACGGCACAGTGCCCATTAAGGAGCGCCAGCAACTGGTAGAGAAGTTCCAGGCCGGTGAGTGCCCCGTCTTCCTCATATCGCTGAAGGCCGGCGGACTGGGTCTTAACCTTACCCGTGCCAACTACGTGGTTCACATGGATCCATGGTGGAACCCTGCCATCGAGGCGCAGGCCACCGACCGTGCACACCGCATCGGACAGAAGCAGAACGTCACCGTTTACCACCTCATTGCCGAAGGCACTATCGAGGAGAAGATTCAGCGACTACATGAGCAGAAGCGCGAACTCGTGGAGAATATTCTCGACAGCACCGACACCAGCCACAAGCTCACCGGCGAACAGCTCCTCGAAATGCTCAGGGATTAACCCCTTACCACCATACGCAGCACCACCATCATCTATGAAGAAGAAAGACCAACACTCCCACATTACCGCCATCACCACCCTTATCACCCTCGTGGCGATACTCTCCGGAACCATATGGGCGGTTGCCACGCAACCGCCTCTGCAGTTCATTCCAATAATACCGCAGGAGACCATGAAGACCACTACGTGGCCCGCCGCCGACCAACAGACCGACAAGCCTTTCTCTCTTGGAAGCGACGGCATCGACATCTCTTTCTATCAGGGCGGCATAAGGTGGGACTCGCTCGCCAACGACTCCGTGAAGCAACCCTCGTTCATCTACGTGCGACTGATGGGGCGCGGTGCTTACTACGACTCGCTCTACTACCACAACATACAGCAGGCCAGACAACATCGCATACCTGTTGGCACATATATCTTCTATACTCATTTCGTACCCGTCCATGAGCAGTTCCGCCGCTTCATATCTGCAGCCCATCCCGATATGCAGGACCTCAGACCCATGATTGACGTGGAGTCGCTCTCCATCAAGCCCGACAGCGACAATACCCACCTTTGCGACAGCGTCCTGTTGCTCTCGCAGCTCATGGAGCGTCACTACGGTTGCCGACCGCTCATCTACAGCAGTCAGAATTTCTACAACCGCCACCTCAATCCGCGGCTTAACAACCACCTGTTATGGATAGCCAACTACAGTCGGCAGCCAGTGGTGCCCGGTGCCCTGCCCATCCTCTGGCAATACTCTGACCGCGGACACCTGCCGGGTATATACACCCCCGTTGACCTCGACCGCTTCATCAATGCCGGCAGCGTGGGGCATCTGAGGATGCTTCCGAAGAATTCTTAACTCTTCACTTTTCACTCCGCAAGGTATTCTTCACTCTAAACTCTTAACTCTAAACTAATAAAATGCTCCTCTCTTCCCTCACCATAGGCTATCCGCGCGCCACCGTGGCATCAGGCATCAACGCCACGCTCACTGCCGGCACGCTCACCGTGCTCCTGGGGCGCAACGGCACAGGAAAGTCAACGCTCATGCGCACCATGGCCGGCTTCCTGCCACCGCTCAGCGGCACGATAAGCATTGAAGGACGCAACGTCACCACTATGTCGCCCGCCGAACGCTCAAAGGCCATCAGCATAGTGCTTACCGAACAGCTCACGGCTGACGCTCAGTTCTCCGTTCATGACCTCGTAGCGTTGGGTCGTGCGCCATATACGGGGTTCTTCGGTCGTCTCAGTAAGTACGACGAACAAATCATCATGCAGTCGCTCGACAGCGTAGGCATGACAGCTTTCGCCCCTCGTCAGGCATCCTCGCTCAGCGATGGCGAGCGTCAGAAGGTGATGATAGCAAAGGCTCTGGCACAGCAGACGCCGGTCATACTGCTTGATGAACCTACCGCCTTCCTCGACTATCCCTCAAAGCTTGACACGCTCGCGCTCATTGCGCGCCTGTGCCACGATACGGGCAAGGCGGCACTCGTCTCCACCCACGACCTCGACGTGGCGATGCGCCTTGCCGACGAACTCTGGATTATGGACAAAAAAGAAGAGGCGCAGTATCTCGCCTCTTTCCATTTCGCTGAAACCTCTCGCGTCAGCTGGCTCGTTAATAGTTAGTAATAAACCCTCATCCCTTCATTTTTCTTCCATCCGCAAGGTATTCTTCACTCTTCACTCTCAACTCTTCACTCTTCACTCTTCACTCTACACTCCACTATTCCCACATTGCAGGTGTGTTTCAGGAAAAAATCCTTACTGATGAGGCAACGTCCGCGGTTGCCCCATTTATTGCCGTAGCTATTCTGGCAGAGCAGCCACTCCTTACCTTTCTTATCCTTCACCAGCCTTATTATCGCCATGGCGTGGCGCGACGTGGCTCCGCCTCTCTTGCTGCCCTTGCGCGTAGGCGGCAGCGGGTCGCCATACTCCCAATATACGGGGTGACCATTGCGTAGCGAACTCACAGTGCGGTTGAGCAGGGTATCGATAGGCATGTTGAGATATAGGTGGTGCAGGTGGTTATCCTCCACCTCAAGGGCGAAGCGCTCGCCCCACGGATGATAGTCAACCGACGCTAAGAACTCCCACTGCTGACGATACATGATGCTCTCGGCAAACTGCTTCGGCGTATAGGTCATGGAGTAATATACGAAGCGGTTGCTCTCCCTTGCCACGGTGAAGCGGGGCAGTATCTGGCTCATATCATCGCGCAGTTGACTGAGCGACCGTGCCGTTTGCGTCATGGCGGTCAGCCGGCGCACCATGACGTTGCCTGCCTCCACGCGACTGCGTTCATGCTGGTAAGGCAATAGTCCGTAGAGACGTATGAGCCTCAGTGCGTCGGGACCCACGCCGCGCAGCGAGAAAGCCATGCGCGAGTCGCTCTGAGCCGCTCCGTGGCCTTCAGGGTCAGTCACGTACTCTTGCTCCTCCGATGCCTTCAGGGTGTTACCGTTGCTTCGTGTTGTCAGAAACTCCCTTGTCGTCTCCTCCTCCATCAAGCGTGCCAGCAGCCATTGCCTTGACAGAGTTATGCTGTCGCCCTGGTGCAGTGCCTCGCGCTCTATGCAGGCACACATGGCATATATCCAGCACGCCGGCGTGTGTCCCTGGTCATAGAGCAGTGAGGGGTCGCTGCCCGTGTCGGTGGTCAGTATGGTGTTGCTGTACTCCTTGCGGCAGGCTGACAGCAAGAGCAGCGTCAGTGCTGCCAGCAGCAGTGGTTTATGAAGTGAGTTGTGCATTTGATAAATCATTTCTTGTTGATGACCTTCTCGAAGAACTCGCGCAACTGTCGCTCCGCATTCTGCTGCGCCAGTGTCATATTCTCCGCAGTCAGACAGCGTCGGCGCATAGCCTCGCGTGCACGGTCGGCCATATCCTGACGGTCGCTGCCGCTCCACGAACCCGTCTCTATGAACGACTGCGTGCGCGTCTCGTCGAGGAAATTCTCATCGAGCAGGCGCACCGGAGGCAGGTTGAGCACGAGCGAGTCGCCATCCATCCTTGCCCAGTTGTCCTCACACTGTGCGAAGTCGATGCCCAGGCGCAGCGTGCCGTAGTATATGCGGATGAGTTCGTCGTCAGAGAAGAAGCCCTTCCTTATGGTGTCAATCATCTCCTCGTCGCTGATGGAGAGAAACTCCCACTGTCCTATCTTCTTCACCTCGGTGAGCAGCGTAGGTGTCTTGTCGATCTTATTGTTGATGCCCACCTCAAGGTTGAGCGGAGAGTCTGACTCATTCATACAGCGCACCACGAGCAGCGCCACCACGGCGGCGGCTATCAGCGCCATGACCATGGCCGACACTATCTTGTGACGCCACATGCCCCTGAGCAGTTTCCACAGCATACGGAGCAGCCACCAGATGAACTTTGCCAGTCCTACCACAGTTGCCACGACAGCACCTCGCTTCTTCTTCTCTGTCTCCTCAACGGCCTCGGCAGTATCAGTGGTCGCCAGCGAGGTCTCTGAGGTATTCTCAGCGTTCTCAGCAGTGTTCTCAGCGTTCTCAGCAGTGTTCTCTGCGTTCTCAGTAGTGTTCTGGGTGTTCTCGGTGGTATTCTCGTTGTTTTCGGAGAGATTATTCTCTTTGTTTATATCTAATCCATTATCCATGTCTGTCCTTGTTTATTGTTGTTAGCGTTGGTATTGCCGAAGAGGCCTTCCTTGCGGTTGGCGATGTCTTCATCTGAGGTATCGTCGCCGCTGAACTCTATTATTATGTTCTCCTGCGGAATGCCGAGCATGGCGATGATGGGCAGCAGCTGCGTAGCCGCCGAGCGTCGCGCCGTCTGGAGTATGCCGAGGTTTGGCACTTGGCTTATGATGTCGTCCCTGCCCTGTTTCTCATACATGGATAGCTCCTCGTCGGAGAAGTCGGAGCGTATCAAGCTGACATACTTCTTTATGCCCTCGTGGTCGATGCTGCTTGAGGTCATGACCACGTGGGGCTTCGGCAGCCTTACGATTACCATGCCGTCCTCGCGGCGTATGTCCTCCTCCTGCAGTTCGCTGAAGTCGATATAGGCCTTCAGCGTGGCATCAATGGGAATGGCCACCTTGCGCCTGCCGCCGGGCAGACTGAGGCTCACGCTCTTTCCCAATATCGAACCGCTTACCTTTGTCGTGTCGCTGTGGGTCACGATTTTGTGTACCTTGTATTCAGCCGTGTATAGGCGCGAGCACTGTCTTATCTGCTTCACCATCAGTGGTATGGTGTCGCGGCTTGAGACAGTGAAACCCTCGAAGAGTCCGCCACCCTTGTTTCCCTCCCTGCCACACGAGGCAGTGAGCATCATGGCAGCCGCCATGAATGGTATTATCCGTTTGATTTTCATAGGATTGTAATCAGTTGTTTATTAGTGGGTAATAGGTATTTCTTTTCGGTGCAATAGCAGTGTGATTGCAAAGTAATAGCAATGCAATAACCCTTCATCCTTCTTCCCTCCGCAAGGTATTCTTCATTCTACACTCTACACTCTTCCCTCCGCAAGGTATTCTTCACTCTTCACTTAAATTCTTCACTTTTCACTCTTCACTCTTCACTCTTCAGCAATCGGTTGGTAGGCATGGAGCGCCCTATTACCTTTCCGTCCTGTAGCTTGAGGTTATCGGGAATGTTTCGCAAGTCGAGCGTGCGCAGTAGCGGCGACTCGATCATCTGTCCGTCGCAGATGGTGGTGAGTTTCTCTGCATTGCATGAGCGCAGAGTCTGTCGGCACTGTTGCACTGACGGGTCCAGGCATATTGTCACCACGCTGCCTATGCGCATGGAGTCGGCGGCGAAAGTCAGGTTGGAAGCCAGTTGCCTGAGCTGGTTCTGGCTTTCATAGCTCCACGATGTCCATGCCACTACCACGGCGCGTCCCTTCATGAGCTGCTGCTCCGTTACGGTATTGCCGTTGATGTCGGTGGCGCTGAAGCGTGGCAGGCGGTCGCCCACGTTGAGGTCGCCCATGCTGCTGACGGCGGTATTCATCCTTGCTGCGAGGGCAGAGGAGCCACTGGCCTTCATGATGGTCTTCATCAGTCGTCGTGCCTGCTTCACGTCGGGCTTGGCACAGAGGATGAAATGCTCCCTGAGCAGCCACAGCGACAGCGGACTGGCGGGGTTGTCCTGTATGAACTGCGCCGCCAGTCGTTTCAGTTCCGCCGGCGAAGCCTCAGAGGTATTCTTGCGCCATTCGGAGAAACGCTCGTTGTCGTCGGTGCCCTCCACCTTCAGTTCCTTCAGGTGGGCGGCATTGCCGTCGATGGAGATATCGGCGCCGGGCTTTACGAATATAGGCAGCCTGACGAAGTTTGGGAACACGATGACCACCGTGCCCTCCTGCGTCACGGGTTTTGAGAAAGAGAAGCGTCCGCCCTCCACGTGGAGCGTATCTACTCCGCTGATGGCGCCGTCGGGACTATACACGAGGAAGTCGGCACGGTTCATGCTGAGCAGTCTGCCCTCAATCCTGAAGCCCTTGCCCACTCCCGAGCAGGCCGTGATGATAAAAGCAAAAACAGCCAAGGCTGCCATGGCTACCCTGACTGTATTTTTCTGTCTGTAATTCATTGATGAATTAAAAATTATGCATTATGCATTATGCATTATGCATTATGAATTATGCATTATATTAGTGCCGCGAGCGGGACTCGAACCCGCACGACCGTTTCGGGTCAAGGGATTTTAAGTCCCTCGTGTCTACCAATTCCACCATTGCGGCAGCCGTGGTGTGCTTAGGTAAAAGCGACTGCAAAGTTACGGATAATCCGTGAAACATACAAGTATTTTACATATTTTAACTACCACAGATTACTCTGATTACATAGATTATTCTTTGA
>CAMNCV010000045.1 GCA_946534585.1 uncultured Prevotellaceae bacterium | reverse complement strand
ACCATATCAACTTGTATTTGTGGGTACAAAGATACAACATTTTACTTAAATACAAGCATAAATAGTAAATAAAATACACTTTTCCAATGTGAATATTTCTGTTTTCTTACACTTTCCCAAGTCAATAATGGTATAAAAATAACATTTTCCCAAGATTTGAAAAGCGTATTTTCGATGATTTATAGTGTTTTCAACCATAGGAAAGGTGACAGGTTTATTACCGATTATAGTCTGTTAGGTGCTAAAGAAACGATCCAACCCCAATTGTTGTGTATTGTAAATGCTATTTTTCCCATAGGTGTATGTTTTTATAATGATTCGTTTTCCGTTTCTCTTCGCTCTCAATGGCCTTGAGTTTGTTTCAAATATCATGTTTGTAGATTCTGTTTCATCTGCGAAATCTGTGGTCGAAAATAAATCTGTGGTCGTTTTCGTGTATATGTAACTTGTAATGCTGAGTGTTTGCCTGTGCAGTGTTCGTTGTGCTCGAACACAGTGTTTTTCGTTTGCATTTTTTCATAATTCTCTTTGTTTATTTCAGAAATAATTCTTAACTTTGCAACAGACTCAGATAGTCCATCAGGGCGAGAGGGTCTTCTATCTTATTGGTAAAAGGACGTTACGAACGTTAGTTAAATTATAAAGATTCAAAAAAATGAAATTATATACTTTCTTTATAGCTCTACTTACATCATTGATTGTACATGCACAAACACAATACGATTATTACGATGACGGAAAAGTTGATGGTGGTGTGAATACAGTTTTTAATGGTGTTCTGTGGATGATTATTATAGTGGTTGTATTGGTAGTATTACTATTTATTGCTAGCGGAATATTGAATATATACTATTGGTTTAATCCCGAATCTAGACCAGAGTTTCATGCTAAACAAAAGAAAATAGGAAAAGAAAAGACACAAATTAATTTAAAACGAAAGGAGTCTATAATACGTTTAAAAATACAAAAAGAACAAGAAAAATCAAAAATAACGCGTACACACAGAATTATACTCAGTATAACAGGCAAAACTGTAGAGGTAAAATCATATGAAATGGATTATAAAAAAAATGTGTATGTAGCAGGAGTTGCTTATAAATCCATATCCAAAGTAGAAGCGAACAAGAAAGATATAACGAACACAGTATTTGCTTCTCCTTTTGATGACAGCAAGGCTTTCGATTCTTTATTAAATCCATTGGAAGTCATAAAAGATAGTTGTAGTAAATTAGAAACAAAACATTATGAAGTCGTATTGGAAGGTGAATTAGACTATTCAAGAATTTATCTTATTAACATTTCTTTTTTGGATAGACACAGTAAACAATTTGTGAATTTATATAGTACTTACAAAATTTGTTACAATGGTAAGACTTATCCACTGAAAGAAATACCTAAAGATTTATAAATGGTATGATTCTCTCCGATTTTATTGATACCTTATATCAGGGCATTAATTGCTACACTTAGATAAGTGAAAAATCTGACATGGCAAAATTCAGGGCAACTTTTTATTGCCCAGGAACTTATAAAAATAGTTAAATTAAAGCGTTGCGGAATTTAGGAATAACAGCATAAAGCCACTTAAACTGAAATATTATTTATTAAAGAACTATATGATTGAAATTGAAAACAAGAATTCTTTAGAGCATGCATTTCACCAGGGTATAAATTTATTTGTTGGTGCAGGTTTTTCTATATTGGCAAAAGATAAAACAGGAAAGGCGCTACCTTTGGGTAGCAAATTAGCAGATGAATTAGCGGAACATTTTAGGAAACCCAAATATTATGAGTTACCTCAGTTATGTTCTATTCTAACTAATACTGCTGAAGGACCTTTCTATGATTATTTGACAAATCGTTTTACCGTTGAATATGTTGATCCTCTGTATAATAATCTGCAGAATATTAATATAAAAAGTGTATATACCACGAATATAGATAATCTTATATTTGAAATCTATAAAAATGTCCCTGGTGTTTTTATAAACAACTTAGGAACAGATGGAAAGACCACTGATAGAAATAATATCGATTACTTAGGATTGCATGGTTCAGTCGTTACTTCACCTCACAAATATATATTTGATGTAGGCTCATTGGCCACTATTTTTAGCGATGCCCCTCGTATTTGGGGCCTGTTAGCACAATCGTTAGAACAACACCCTACAGTTTTTGTGGGTTATGGCTTTAATGATAATTCTGTTCTTCAAACATTATTCTCTCAACAGACATTTACTAATGCGAGAAAGGATATATGGGTGGTTTTACGAAATGAAGACCAACAATATGCAGAATATTACCAGTCATTAGGTTTTCATATCATAAAAGCAGACATTAAAGGTTTCTTAGAGTATATTGGAACTATAACCGGCGCTGGTGTTAAACAAAACTTCAACAAAGATAGAGATGAATTATTGAAATCATTTTTTGTACCTCATAATAACTATGAAGTAAAAGTCCAGCGCCCTATAAAAGAGTTCTATGAAGGAAGTTCTCCTTTGTGGTGTGATATTTTAAGTGGTCAAATATGTCGAACACATCACTTGGCAAATATTCTAAATTGTATATATGGGAAAGGGAAAAATACTGTTATTATTGGTGCACCCGTTTCTGGGAAATCAACACTTCTTATGCAAGCTGCAAAAGAATGTGATGGTCTAGGCATGAAATTATATTTTGATAATTTAACACAAAGTCGAGCGAAATATATTGCAAAGTTAATAGACAAAGAGAAAGCTGTAGTTTTTATTGACAATCTTTATGATAGCATTGATGCTATTAAGGAACTAGAAAAAGATAATATAAAAATTGTATGTTCAGATCGTAGCCATTACTATGGTATTATCTCAAATCTTATAGACGAAGAGAAGTATATAGTATACAATGTTACAGAATTAAGCGATCAAGATTTACAGGGTATTTTTAATTCTGTTCCTGATAGTATTCGCAGAAATAGTTTGGCCAAAGAGGCAGAAGGTACCAAATATGACAAAGATACCTTGTTTGAATTTGTTTCTAGGAATGTAAATAAAAAAAATGTAAAGGAAAGATACACTACAGCATTACGCGATTTGGAGAAAAAAGATCCTGATTTGGCTGAATTTCTTGTTTTGTGTGCCTATATGCATTCATGTCATGTACCATTACCTTTTGAAGTTGCTTATGATTATTTCGATAATTTCAGTGTTGAGGATGTTTTTTCCCTGAAGGACGATGCTTCTGATATAATAAAAGATTATATACCTGAGGATGAGTCATATGAAAACATGGATTATTATTATCCTCGCTCTAGATACATTGCTGATATTATCGTTGATGCTTGTTCTAGTAATCTTCTATCGAGAATTTTGAATGGCGTTCTTGATAAAGTACCATATCCGCATATATGTGATTACAAGATTTTTCACAAATATGCTTTTGATAAGAATGTAACATTGAAAGCATTTGCTAATTGGAGAGAAGGTAAAGCTTTTTATGAAAAAGCATTCATATATGATAACCGTAATCCTTATGTTTTACAACAGGGTGCTCTATATTTATCTCAAAAACGTAAGTATGATGATGCTTTTGCGTGGATAGATCGTGCTATCAGTATGACTGATGACAAATATTTCTCTATTCGAAATTCGCATGCAGTAATTTTATTTAATGCTAATATTGAGAAAAACGATAACAGCGTGAGAGAACAACTGGACAAAAGCATGCTGATACTTGAAAAGTGTATGAATGCGGATTCCCGTAAAAGATTTCATGCACGTATTTATGCCAGTCAGGCTATTCTGTACTATAAGAAATTTAATGATGAGAAAGCATCCAGTTATCTGAAAACCGCACATCATTGGTTAGAAAATATTGTCAAGTCGAATCCTTGGGATGATGAAAGTGAAAAGACATTAAGAAAAATAAAAGAAATAGTATAAACAACAACAGTTTTACACAAAAGCATATCAAACGACAAACGGCTGAAGAAATAAATCTTCAGCCGTTATTGTTTATATTGTTGCCTCAAATAATGTGGTTGCTGAGTGCTTAGCTATAAATATTTTCCGAAATTCAGACCAAAAATTAACGAAAACTTCCCAAAATTCGGACCAAAAATCAATAGAAACTTCCCAAAATTCGGACCAAAAACGTATTTGTTATGCAAAAATGCTCACCTGCTTACGCCCACGAGGCGGTCGGCTCGGTCGGCATTACCACGGTAGTAGATGAGGGCGGTGTAAGTGTTTCGGGTTTCGTAGAACGAGCCTTCTGACGGTGGGATGGCTGGGGCGCCATTGGCATCAAGCATGACGTAATGGTAAGAGTAATAACCATATTTCAAGGGGATGACGGCTTCATATTGCTTGTTCTCGACATCATACTCCATAATGTAGGTATTCTTATAGTCTAATTATCCATTCGCTTTCTTTAAAAAAAGCACGAAGTCTTTCGAGTATCGCGTGCCAGGATGCGTCAACTGTATCTTCTTGTCGAGATCCACTGATATTGTTCTGCCGTCAGGCGTCGTCCAGCGTCGTCTGCGAACATGCAGTACCGCTTTTTTATCACGGACAGGGAAGTCAACCACGGATGACTCTTTACCGAAACCATCACTTACAGAACCTTTCATCTCAGGAGTGCGGTTGTCGCGTTCATCAAGATAGATGTGAAGCTCCTTTGCGTACAGAACATCTTTGTCCTGTGTTGGAACCTCTGCGAAATCAGTCACTTCAAAGTACTCCAGAACACCGGAAGGAAGAAAATACTAAGCAAGTCTCTCGTACATATTTATATTGTTGCTGCGATTCATAGTGCAAAAGTACTAACTTTTGGGCTATATCGTATCGTTTGTCGACAGTTTTTGGGTTAGTACTTGCACCACATTCCCACATGGTTTATCGGATGCGCCATTATGTAGGATAGATATGCCATTGTTGTTATTGGGAGCGTTGGCGACTGTGATGCCTTGTGGTGCTTTATGTCGTTAGCGAAAGATGCTAAGTGAAAAAGAAAAGTTCTTGTAGGCAGAGAAAAAAAACTTGTATTATTTGTTCGTTTCAAAGAAAATGAGTAAATTTGTCGCACGAAAGGAATACTTTAATATAATGTGTGGTTCTGTATATCTACCAACTATGATGAGAGCCAGTATTATATAAGTTGCTAACTAAATACGCAATAACTATAAACTTCTAAAAATGTAAATGATTATGAAACTATCTTCAAAACGCAGGTTGCTAATGGCTTGCATGGCTGCGGCAATGCTGCTTTCTGCTCCGTTGGAGACAAATGCGCAGGTGCCTTCCATTCCGCGAAAGACTACTACTAACAAAGCAAAGAAGACTACAAATGTGGTTTGGGGAACTCAGTATGATTACTTGTCAACGCGGTATCTT
Organism: uncultured Prevotellaceae bacterium; assembly: GCA_946534585.1. Classification (GTDB taxonomy): domain Bacteria; phylum Bacteroidota; class Bacteroidia; order Bacteroidales; family Bacteroidaceae; genus Prevotella. The sequence goes on along the minus strand of CAMNCV010000045.1, from coordinate 7,634 downwards.
ACAGAAGATGATATCAGCGGATATGACCGCGGGCAAATCAGGGTACTGAAAAACTCTATCTATGCACGTCACGGACGTATCTTCAAGGATAAGGCTTTGCGTGAGTATTTCAACGAACAGAGCTGGTATAGGGGTACGCGCAATGAGGTGCCGGCAGGTGAGTTTAATAAGTATGAGAATGCGAATATCATGTTCCTTAAGAAATATGAATAAGGTATGAACGTTTGCAGAAATATAATTGCGACACTGACGAACAAGACATTCTGTATGTTCGTTGGTGTCGCTTTATTCTCTGTTGTTACGGTAAATGGACAGCAGAAGATACCCGATGGAGCGCATATTCTTATGAAGGTTTATCCTGATTTCGTCAAGGACTACAGGGATGGGCAGTTGGTACTTGCTGACGGCTCGCTGCTGCAGTATGATGATGGGAGGGAAAAGTCGTTTGTGCAGAAACTCGATGATGCAGACCCTGAGGATATGTTCGCCTTCAAATATGATCGCAAGGCCTCTGTACCAGAATACTTGCAGGATGCAGGGCGTAGTCGGTGTGAGAGGTTGTTTAAGAAAATGTATGGGAGCACGGAGGCACAGGTGAGGAAGAACCTCGTCAGTGTGGATTGGTTCGGAGAAAAGGTGCTGTTCACTAAGGTGAATGGTGCTACTGACAGTCTGCGTGCTGTGGCAACAGAGTTGGCAAAGCATCCCGAACTGCGTAAGTATCTTAAATCATCAGGCTCGTTTTATTGGCGGAAGGTTAGGGGAGCCAATCGGTTGAGCGCACACTCTTATGGCATGACGATAGACATAGGAGTGAAGTATAGCGACTACTGGTTGTGGAAGAATCCAGGAAAGAGTGAGACCGCTAAGATAGTCTATGCCAATAGATTCCCTCGTGAGTTAGTGCTTATATTTGAGAAGCACGGTTTTATTTGGGGCGGTCGCTGGTATCATTATGATACCATGCACTTTGAGTTCCGTCCGGAGATACTTGCGGCTAATCCTTAGATGGATATTCCTCTTCGTCCAGCTGTCCGCCCCACAGGTATTTGTCGGTATCTCTCACGATAACCTTGCTGAGCAATAGGAGTGCAAAGAGGTTTGGTATGGCCATAAGTGCGTTGAATATGTCGGCGAGAGTCCATACCAGACTGAGTTCCATTATTGCTCCGATGAATACTGCTGCAAGAAAGAACCAAGTGTAAACCTTCACTGCACGGTAGCCGCCGAGATATTCTACGGCTCGCTGCGCATAGATGCTCCAGCCGAGGATGGTGGAGAATGCGAAGGTGAACAGGCCGAACATCAGTATGAATGACCCTAAAAGTGGGATTTTGCAGAAAGCCAGTTTTGTCAGCGTTCCGCCGTCCATGCTTGGCAACAGAGTATTTATGTTGGAAGAAAAAGTGCTGCCCAACGTATTGAAATGGAGCATGGAGGCATCGCTGTAGCTTAATACGCTGCTCACTACCACGATGCCAGTTACGGCACAGATTACTACAGTGTCCCAGAATGTGCCGCTTGCACTCACCAAAGCCTGCCGCACGGGGTTCTTTGTGCGTGCTGCGGCCGCAACGAGAGGCGCAGAGCCAAGACCTGACTCATTAGAGAATAGTCCGCGGGCTATGCCATAGCGTGCTGTCAGCATGATGCCGCCGCCTGCCAGTCCGCCGCCAACGGCTTCGGGAGCAAAGGCTGATGTGGCTATAAGTTGTATGGCAGGCCAGACGTAGTGCCAGTTAATACATAGGATTACAAAGCATCCGACTACGTATAGTGACGCCATAAATGGCACCAATGCCGTACAAACGCGCGCTATGCTCTTTATTCCTCCTACCAGCACCAAAGCCACCAGTAATGTTATTACGATAGCTATAATCCATTCGTTGACCCCCATTATGTCATGGGCTAATGTAGATATGGCGTTAGCCTGTACCGTACTGCCTATGCCGAAGGCTGCCAAAGCGGTGAAAATGGCAAACAATACTCCTGCCCATCGGGTGTTAAGTCCATATTCCAAGGCATACATTGGTCCGCCAATCATGTGGCCTTGCTTTGACTTGCGGCGGTACTTTACCGCCAACAGCCCCTCTCCATATTTCGTAGCGATGCCGAATACACCAGTCAGCCAACACCAAAGTACTGCTCCGGGACCACCAAGCGCTACGGCGGTGCCTACACCGATGATGTTACCCGTGCCGATGGTTGCTGCAAGTGCCGTAGCAAGAGCTCCAAACTGGCTTACGTCGCCAGCTCCGTCTTTATCGCGAGTGAGCGACAGACGTATGGCTGTAAAGATTTTGCGTTGTGGAAAACGCAGTCTGACTGTCAGAAATATGTGAGTTCCTATCAGTAGTATTATCATGGGGTAGCCCCATAACAGGTCGCTGATGTAGTTGAGAATGAGGGAGAAATGTTCCATAGGGTGCTTGGTATCAGATCAAAATAATAAGGAATTAAGAAGTTAAGATATTATGTGTTTGCTGTATAATGAAATCGATGCATAATGTCTTAATTTCTTAATTCCTTTACTTCGTTCATTACTTATTTACATCTTGTCGATGCGTAGCTGATGACGTCCTGCCTCAAACGGAGTTTTGAGAAACTCGTCGATGATGACTGCAGCCTCGCGGTTGGTGATAAAGCGTCCAGGCAATACGAGACAGTTGGAATCGTTGTGCTGGCGGATGAGGTGGGCAATCTCTACATTCCAAGCTAATCCTGCGCGCACGCCGTGATGCTTGTTGAGGGTCATTGCCATACCTTCGCCAGAACCGCAGATGCCTATACCGCATGATACTACGCCTGATTCTATGTCTTCTGCCAATGGGTGGGCGAAGTCGGGATAGTCACACGAACGGTCACTGTATGTACCGAAGTCCTTAAACTTTATACCTTTCTCTTCAAGGTACTGCACAACGAACTGCTTGAGTGGGAAGCCTGCGTGATCGCTGGCAACGCCGATGATTTTCTTTTCCATAGGCTTGTTTAGTTTAAAAGATTAACAATTGATATATTTTCTCTCGTTTGGTCGTCAGAAGCATTGGTCGTTTGGTAGTCATGAATAGTTATTTTATGTCAGTGTGGTTATCCATGACGGCCAAACGACCAATTTCTATACGACTATAGCATTTCTTTTACTTGCTTATATACGTTCTCAGCGGTGTAGCCGAGCTTTTCATCAAGCACCTTGTATGGAGCCGAGAAACCGAAACTTTCCAATCCCCAAACCTTAGATTTTGGGTCTGCTCCGATGAGGAAACCTTGCAGGTTGACAGGCAAACCAGCTGTCATACCGAAAATCTTTGCACCTGCTGGCACGATGCTCTGCTGGTATTCTGGTGTCTGTTCACGGAACAATCCTTCGGAAGGAACGCTGACTATACGCACCTTTACTCCGTCATTGCGAAGTAGTTCAGCACCACTCACGAGTGTAGAAACCTCAGAGCCAGACGCTACGCAGATTACATCGGGGTTCTCGTCGGAGCCAGCCACGATGTAAGCACCCTTGGCTACCTGCGAGTAGTCATTGCCTTCAGGCAAATCGTTGATATTCTGACGTGAGAAGATAAGTGCTGTAGGCGTTGCAGTGTTGGCCATAGCCAGTTTCCAAGCCTCTGTTGTCTCCTTTGCTTCGGCTGGGCGCAATACGAGTACTGATGGCTTGCCGCTATGATTGTGCAGCTTTTCCATTAGTCGAATCTGTGCTTCCTGTTCTACAGGCTCATGCGTAGGACCATCCTCGCCAACGCGGAAAGCGTCATGAGTCCAGATGAACTTCACTGGCAACTCCATGAGTGCAGCCATGCGTACGGCTGGCTTCATATAGTCTGAGAATACGAAGAATGTGCCGCAGGCTGGTATTATGCCACCATGCAGTGCCATACCTATGCAGCAGCAAGCCATGGTCAACTCGGCTACGCCTGCCTGGAAGAATGCACCGCCGAAGTCATCCTTGGTCAGTGCGCGCGTCTTCTTAAGGAAACCGTCAGTCTTATCTGAGTTAGAGAGGTCTGCCGATGCGCAAATCATGTTAGGCACCTGCTCTGCCAGTGCACTTAGGCAGGCGGCTGAAGCCGAGCGAGTAGCATCGTTAGCTTTCTGATGTACCACTGACCAGTCTATCTTCGGAGCCTTGCCTTCGAACCAATCTTTCAGCTGTGCAGCCTTCTCTGGATTAGCCTTTGCCCATGCTTCTTCTTCTGCATAACGCTCTGCAGTAATCTTCTCCAGTTCCTTAGCACGGTTAGCGTAGAGTTCCTTGACATCATCGAATATCTGGAAAGGATTCTCTGGGTCGCCACCAAGGTTCTTTATCGTGTTCACGAAAGCCTGTCCTCCGAGCGGTGCACCGTGAGTCTTGCAGTTTGCCTCGTATGAACTACCGTCCTCTTTCACGGCTCCCTTGCCCATAATACACTTGCCTATAATGAGTGCAGGCTGTCCCTTCACGGCCTTAGCCTCCTCAATAGCCTTGCGAATCTGTGCGGCATCGTTACCGTTGATTTCCGTGACGTGCCATCCTAATGCGCGGTATTTGGCAGCGGTATCCTCGTTCATGACTTCCTTTGTCTCGGTAGAGAGCTGTATGTCGTTGGAGTCGTAGAACATGATGAGGTTGTCAAGCCCCAATGTTGCGGCAATGCGTGCGCCACCCTGAGAGATTTCCTCCTCGATGCCACCGTCAGAGATGTAAGCATATATCGTCTCCTTCGCAAACGTAGGGTTGCCTGTATGTGCTGCAAGGAATTTGGCAGCGATGGCTGCACCGATGGCAAACACGTGACCCTGTCCGAGCGGACCAGATGTATTCTCAATTCCACGTGCTATCTCAAACTCTGGATGTCCCGTAGTAGGAGAGCCCCACTGACGCAACTGTGCCAGTTCGTCGAGACTGAATTTGCCAGCAAGGCAGAGCTGCGAGTACAGCATTGGCGCCATGTGGCCTGGATCAAGGAAGAAACGGTCGCGGCCTACCCATTCTGGTTTCTTGGGGTCGTATTGCAGGTATTCTGAATAAAGAACGTTGATGAAGTCCGCACCACCCATGGCTCCGCCTGGGTGACCCGACTTTGCTTTCTCTACTGATGCTGCCGCGAGTATTCTGATATTGTCGGCTGCGTGATTGAGTACTTTGATGTCGTTTGCCATTATTTATTATTGTGTTTGATTAATATTGCTTACGTTGTCTTTTGCAAAGTTACGTTTTTTTTTTAATATGTGCAAAAGTTTTTTTGTAAAATCTTGCGTTGCTCGTTTTATTTACGCATACTGCAAAGTGGTGATTGCAATGAGAACCCACTTGTGACAATGTTTTTTTCTGTTTATTGCTCTCCTATACCTTATTATATATATAACTTTCGTTTTTTTATGTTTCTGTGGTGTTTTACAGCGTTCGAGAGTATTATGTCGTTTTAGTGAACGTGCTTATTTTACGCGTGTTAGCCGTCGCGTTGCAATCGCTATCTGATTAGATGGTAATCTGATAGCGATTACAGTGTAATCAGGTGCTGATTGCCTCCTGATCGCTATCTGATTGCGGTGCAGGTGTCATGCTTGTTTTACAGAAATATAGGTTTTCTGTGAAAATAGAGTGTTTTACGGAAATAAATTTGCAAATATTGAAAATATTTTGTATCTTTGCATTTGAGAAACTCAAACATATTTACTGCCTATGATACAGTATTTCATTGGTAACCTTTGGCTCGTCTGGCTTATAGCCAGTATCGCTTTTCTGCTCCTCGAACTGACGAATGGCGATTTCTATATCATCTGCTTCGCTTTAGGAGCCTTGGCTTCTATCGTCTGTGCAGCGGTAGGAGCGCCATTCTGGGCACAGGTGCTCGTATGGGCTACAGCATCCGTGTTGTGTATCCTGTTCGTGCGCCCCTCTCTTGTAAAACGGCTTCACGGAGCGGTGAAGGAACGTAAAAGTAATGCTGACGCCTTGATTGGCAAGCAGGGTAGGGTGGTCGAAACCATCTCTGCGAATGGCTTTGGCTATGTCAGAATCGATGGCGATGAATGGCGCTCGGTTGCTGCCGACGGTATGGAGATACCAAAGGATGCCCTCGTCGAGGTGGTGGCAAGAGAAAGTATTGTTCTGACTGTTAAACTTATAAATCAAAATTCATAATTTATTTACTACTATGGAAATACTCTCTGTTTTTCTTGTTGTTGTAGTACTGCTCGCTATCGTGGTACTGAAAAAGACAATCGTTATCATTCCTCAGTCCGAGACGAAAATCATAGAGCGACTGGGTAAGTATTATCAAACTCTTGATCCTGGTATCAATGTCATCATCCCTTTCATTGATAAGGCTAAGGATATGGTAGCAATGGCTCGCGGACGTTATATCATGACTGACCGCATTGACTTGCGTGAGCAGGTCTATGATTTTCCATCACAGAATGTTATCACCAAGGATAATATACAGATGGAAATCAACGCGCTGCTGTATTTTCAGATTGTTGATCCGTTCAAGGCGGTCTATGAAATCAGTAACCTGCCTAATGCCATCGAGAAACTTACGCAGACTACTCTGCGTAATATAATAGGTGAGATGGAACTTGATCAGACTCTCACTTCGCGTGATACGATAAATTCTAAGCTTAGACTTGTGCTTGACGATGCTACCAATAAGTGGGGCATCAAGGTCAACCGCGTAGAGTTGCAGGATATCATACCACCGGCAACCGTGCTTCAGGCAATGGAGAAGCAGATGCAGGCTGAACGTAATAAACGTGCTACGATATTGACGTCTGAAGGTGAGAAGCAGGCTGTCATTTTGAAGTCTGAAGCTGATAAGACGGCTGTTATTAATCGTGCTGAGGCTGACAAACAGCAAAAGATACTTCAGGCAGAAGGTGAAGCACAAGCCCGCATCCGTAAGGCCGAAGCTGAGGCTGTGGCAATCGACAAGATTACTGAAGCCGTAGGAAAGAGTACCAATCCTGCCAACTATCTGCTTGCTCAGAAATACATACAAGCTCTGCAAGACATCGCTTCAGGTCAGGATACCAAGACAGTTTACCTGCCATACGAGGCTGCTAACCTTATGGGATCCATCGGAGGTATAAAGGAAATGTTTAAAGGATAGTTTTGCGTAATATTCGTATAATACCTTTTGTATAATATTCGTATGGAATATATGATGTCTCATGCTTTCCTTATGAATTACTTTATTAAGAATAACTCATCTTTTAATATGACATAAGCATTTCTAATATGACATAAGATATGTGGGCAAGGCTTGTTTACCTTAATCGTGGTAAATGAGCCTTGCTTCTCTTTCTTTCTTTGTTCTTTTCTCCTTCCTTCCTTGCTAATCCCCTCCTTCCTCCTTTCTTCTCTTCGTCTTTCCTTTCTTTCCCTTTCCTTTTTCCTCCCCTTCCTTGTACGCGGCGATGCCATCACCGCCCATTCCCCCTCCGTTCGCCCCTTTTTACGTATTTTCTCTTGATGTGTATCAACAATAAACCATAAAATCGAAAAAAAACCTCGAAACTCTTGTGTGTGACGAAAAAAGTGTGTACCTTTGCATTCGCTTTCGGAAAAACGGCAGCAACTTGGCCAGCAGGCTTTGAGTACGGCAGCCACGGATGCGGAAGCACAAGCGATATTTGAAAGACTT
>CAMNCV010000044.1 GCA_946534585.1 uncultured Prevotellaceae bacterium | reverse complement strand
TTATGGAGATAAATAGTTTTTCTTTTAATTATTTCTAATTAGTTTTTATTTACTTTCCTTCTTCCTGTACTCACTGGGCGACACGCCGTATAGCCGCTTGAAGGCGCGGCTGAAGGTGGCGAGGTCGTTATATCCGCATGTCAGGGCTATGTCCTTCACCTGACGGTCACCATCTCTTATCAACACGGCGCAGCGGCGCAGGCGCAGCTCGCTTGACCACGACACCACGGAGGTGTGCAGATGCTGGTGCACATAGGCTGACAGCTTCTCACGGTCAGCATCAATGGCGCAGGCTATATCCTCAAGCACGGGGTTGCCCTGCTTGTAGAAAGGATTCTCATCTACGTGTATGCCCCACGGCGTTATGCCGCCATGCTCCAGTTCGAGCAACTGCTCCACACGCTGCTCTATCTGTTGGAAAGCGTAGCCGTCGCCATGCCTTGACACCACATACCCCGAAAGACGATAATAACAATAGGCACTAACACATAATACACCTATTATCAATATGTCAAAAGCAAAATAGAGTAGGTAATGAGAAATCGTCAGGGTTAGCAACTTCAGCAGGAGCAGCACGTTCCATGATGTCATGAGAATACGCTCCCACTTTATTAACTTTCTTTCCGCATCGTCCTTGCCTAACGCCGTGACACTGCTACTATGCAACGCAGCCTCAATGTTAAGCGCAACGCAGAACACCCACATTACGAAGAGTAGCGTGATGAATATCACACGCCCATAGAACACCAGCGGTGCAGCGACGCGAAACTCAGCCAGTTCACCGATACTGAACAGCGGACGGTAATTGCCGCTGGCAGTCATCAGAAGGTTTACGAACAGCAGCACCACGGGCAACTGAAGCAGCTGCACCCACAGTGAGAGCCGCTTATAGTGATTGCGCCCCATGGTGAAGGCAGAGAACATGGTGAACACCACGTATGCCATATAGAGAAGCGTAAGGGTCTGCGTGGGGTATATCTCAAGTCTGCCGCCGTGGCATACGCTCGTCATGCTGACGCAGTGAAGGGCGAGGCTAAGCAGGAATGCCGCCCCCATCCATACGCGCGGACTCATCACCACATCGTCTATCAGCCGCACTTTTCCCACACGACCGATGTATGCCCTTGTTATCATCCACACACTAACGGCGGCACACATCACCGCCACCACTATATTGGAGGATATGAATATTATTTCGCTCATTGCTTACCCAAACAAAATTAGAGGTGTCCCGCTAATACCAAGTTAGAAGCCACCTTAAAAGAGAATCATTCATAAAATTCAGTACAAAGTTACAAAAAATCTTCCATTTTACCAGTTGGCAAGGTAAAAAATTGATTGGCAGGGCATAAAAAAGACATGTTTCGCCAGTTATAACACATAATAAGACATCAACGTATGTTTAAGCAACAGACATTGATGTCTTATTATTTATACCAGACTTGGCAGAGCGTATTAGTACATGATTCCGAAGAAGCGGAGCACGTCGTTGAGGTTTGCCACTATCATAAGGAGGAAGAGTATGCCCATGCCTACATATTGCGAATAGAGCAGGAACTTGTCGCCAGGCTTGCGGCGGAATATCATCTCGTAGAGCAGGAACATTACGTGACCGCCGTCAAGGGCTGGTATTGGCAAAATGTTCATGAAGGCAAGAATAATAGACAGGAAGGCTGTCATCATCCAGAACATATGCCAGTCCCACACTGGTGGGAACATACTGCCGATGGCTCCGAAACCACCCAGCTGCTTGGCTCCCTCTGACGTGAATACATACTTTAGGTCGCTGACGTAGCCGCCCAGCATATCAAGGGCATAGCCTATGCCTGCCGGTATGCAGGTCAGCAGGTTATAGCTGATGTGTGTAGGCTTCATGTAGTTTGCCACAGTCGTCATGCCTACGCCGAGGTGTGCCTCGTTGTCAAACACCACAGCCGCGGTGGCAGTGTCGCCTTTCTCCTTACTTATATATGTTACCACGGTGGTAAGTACCTTCAGCGAGTCGGCCTTCGTCTTGCAGTCGCTAAGGGCATCCGCCATACGTCCACTCTCGTAAGTGAATGTATTCCAAGAATCGACAGGCTTCTTACCGAGGGCGATGATGCGGTCGCCTTTCTTCATGCCAGCCTTTGCAGCGGCGGTGTTAGGGATGATAGTGTCAACATCGGCAGGTACGAACGGACGGCAGAACACCGGCTCTGACTTCAGCATCTGGAGCAGCGAGAGATTGCCTGGCAATTGTATCTTGACCTGCTTGCCATCGCGCAGCACCGTAGCCTCACGGGCTGTGGTGAGCGAGCGCAGCATGTTGGCATTGAACTCACGAAACTCTTCTTCTTCGGTGCCGATGAGCCTGTCGCCGTCGCGGAAGCCCAACTGCTGTGCCTGCTCATTGAACTTCATACCGTATGGCATATCCTTCAGTGCGTAATAGTCCTCTCCCCACGTGAAGAACACACCGCAGTAGATAACGAGTGCAAGCAGGAAGTTGACCAGCACGCCTCCTATCATTATCAGCAGACGCTGCCAGCAAGGCTTGCCGCGGAACTCCCACGGTTTTGCCGGCTCCTTCAGTTTCTCCACATCGTGCTGTGTCTCGTCAATCATACCCTCTATCTGGCAGTAGCCGCCGAGGGGAATCCAACCGAGACCATACTCGGTGCCTTCGTATTCATAGTTGCCGTCCTTGTCTTTCTTTGCCGGTATCACCTTGCCGTCAGCATCAACCTTGCCACGCAGCTTGCGCCACCAGTTGAACTTGGTGGAGAAGAGTGAGAACTTCCAGTCAAAGAAGATGTAGAACTTGTTAACCCTTACGCCGAAGAGTTTTGAGAAAAAGAAATGTCCGCCCTCGTGCAGTGCCACGAGAATTGTTATCGCCAGAATAAACTGTAATGTCCTAATGAGAAATACTTCCACAATCGTAAATGAATTATGAGTTTTAGGCACAACTTAGGCATGAACGCTTGCTCAGGCAAGCGTCACTGCGTGCCGTTCGATAAAATTATGAATTATAAGTTGTTATATAATGTGTTGTCTTTTTGCAAAATCCTACAACTGTTCTATTTCTGTTACAGAAAGTCCCGTGGCGTCTGCTATCTGCTGAACGGATAACATTCCCATTGCCTTCAGTTTGCGTGCGGTAGCAATGTTTGCCTCTGCACGACCTTCTGCACGACCCTCGCCTTTTGCCGTAATCATTTGATTCTCGAGTATAGAGCGCTCGCTGATATAATGCTCATACACACGTTGCTCTTCCCTGTTCATCTTTATGAAACGAAGCTTTTCTCGTGCGGCAGGCAGTCCAGGAGCGTCCGCATCTTCAGGGATGTCGCTGTTTGCAAGGAAATACAGCCACTGCTCCAAGGGAACCTTTGACCAGCGATTGAAGTCATTGACTTTCAGTATATAATACTCAGGGAACAGCTGACTGACCTCTTCCGCATTGAATTTCTGCTGTTGGAACGGTGACAGACGTAACACATCATTGTCATGCACACCACGAAATTCCGTCTTGCCACGATATACGCAGTCGGAACCTTGTCCGAGGTCAAAATATACTATATTGACAGAATATACTTTCTTTACGTTCTCATATCCACTGCCTTGCTCCACGTACTCAGTGACGAGTTTCGACGCACCGAATATCATGCGGTGGAAATAAGAAAACTCCGATTCTCCCTGCACCTCTATCAGTAACAGTTCACCCTGCTCGTCTTCAGCAAGCAAGTCAACGCGGTTTGACTTTACCTCAGCGCGGTCTCTGTTTCCTTCGCTTTCAAGTAACCGCTGTATCTTTATCGGCTTCTCAAGCAATGTAGTGAGAAATCCTTCAAGTACGTCGAAGTTTGCCTTGTCGCGCAGCAGGCGCTTCAGGGCCCAGTCAAAGCTTATATACTCTTTATGTCTCATAACATTGTCGTTTGTATTACTTTTCCAACTGCAAAGTTACATATTTTCCGTGACACTACAATTATTTACCGTCATAAAAATATATAAATTAACGAAATATTGCGCACTGCCGGCACTCGTCTATTATGATAAGGTCAAAGAAACCCTGTGAAGTAGGGCGACTCGTCTGGTCCGCACATGAAGGTCTGGACGTAGTGCTTGATTCTCCGTTATGGTCTCAGTTTTCTCGTAGCAGGAACTACCACAACCGCTTCGCCATAAGACTTTATCAATCGTTTGCCCTCAGCCTTGGAAATCTCATTACCATCCTTATAATATGTACTTACCATTTCTTCCTTCTGGTAATCCCAACTCTGCAAATCAACAAGATTATACACTGCCTTACTGTTCATCAGTGGTGTATAGGTTGCACTGAAGCACCCCGTGCCACAACCGCCGGCACTTCCCACCACACCAGAGAAAAACATCAGATGTGACTTGTAAAATGATGATGCGAGCAGACTCACCTTACCGTTCACCAAGGAAAACACTGCCTGATACTCTTCATTGTCCGTAGAGAGCCATACCTCGGGCACGTTATCCTCATCAAAATCATAAAGAGCATACCTGTCAAACCTTATCCTGTCCTCCATCATATACTCCTTGCTATATATATCCTCCATCTCATCATAGCATGCCAACTCCGTACGCGACAGCTTCGGTCTCATACCGTCCCATGAATAGGTATGGTTAATGGCCATGCCCCATCCCATTATAAACTCTGTAACCACCACATCCTTTCCGTGTTGCGGCAGCTGCACCGTAACGGCATCAACGCCATAAGCTCCCTCAAATGAAGGCTTAAAGAGCGACAGTGCACTCTGCTCCGGGGTCAGTCTGCCGTTTGCCTGGTTATAGTCATACATATAAACGTATGTCTGAGGGAACACTCCATGATATCGGGTATAAGCCACGGCAAAGAGCTTATGACCGTTAGACCTTTTCCATACGCATGCGGAGAGAGCCTCACCGTCATCTCCTAGCTCATTGATACTCACATAGCCATTAGGGCGATCCACCACGATGGCATACCCACCAGGAGCATCGGTATTTGTCACTGGCTGAGCCAGCAATTCCGTGGCAGGCACAGTGCGCCAAGTCTTGTTGAAAGCCTCAAGCAACGTCAGTATATTGCCATTCTTTACACCCGTTATTGGCAACTTCATCCATGCCCTGTTGATGTCACCATAGCTATTAAATCTCTGTGCATATAACGTCACACTTGCAACCGCAAGCATAGACACGACGACCAAGGTGCGTAGAAAATTCCTTCTCATTTCTTCTGAATTTACATTAATATTGTTATTTGCTACAAATTTACAAAAATATTCCAATAAACAATACAAATTGTAAAAAAAACTGAAAAATTTTATTTCGCTATGCCATAACATGCATTTTCCAGAAGTTAAAGAAATTCAAGTTTCGCAAGAGCTCACTCGTTAGGTTTGAGGTCTTGAGGTTTCAGGTTATTAGGTGAGATATGCTGTTGTCAATGCTTTGGTATGCAAATATCACCTTAAACCTCTAAGTGAAGCGACCTTACAACCTTAAAACCTCAACGAAACTGAAGCTTGCGAAAGTTGAAAGGTTGCAGGTCTTCGTATGGGACAATCTATCACACCTGTGAGTATTTCTCTCTATATTGCAATGGTGACACCTTGGTATGCCGCTTGAATACATTATTGAAATATGCCATGTCATC
>CAMNCV010000043.1 GCA_946534585.1 uncultured Prevotellaceae bacterium | reverse complement strand
GTTAACCTGTGGCTTACCCTGGTTACACTCTACCTTGAACTCACGCTTCAGACGGTCGATGATGATGTCGAGGTGAAGCTCACCCATACCGGAGATGACAGTCTGACCAGACTGCTCGTCAGTACGAACGGTGAATGTTGGGTCCTCTTCGGCAAGCTTAGCAAGACCATTGTCAAGCTTAGCGATGTCGGCCTGAGACTTAGGCTCAACGGCGATAGAGATAACGGTGTCAGGGAAGGTCATAGACTCCAGTACGATTGGCTTATCCTCAGCACAGAGGGTATCACCAGTACGGATATCCTTGAAACCTACGCCAGAACCTATATCACCAGCAGCGATTTCCTCTACAGGGTTCTGCTTGTTAGAGTGCATCTGGAACAGACGGCTCACGCGCTCCTTCTTGCCAGAGCGTGGGTTGTAAACGTATGAACCGGCAGTAATCTTACCAGAATAGACGCGGAAGAATACGAGACGACCTACGTATGGGTCAGTAGCAATCTTGAATGCAAGAGCTGCTGTTGGCTCGTCCTCAGATGGCTTACGATCTTCCTCCTCGTCAGTGTTTGGGTTTGTGCCAACGATGTTCTCTGTATCCATTGGTGAAGGCAGCAGAGCACAAACGTAGTCAAGCATTGTCTGCACACCCTTGTTCTTGAATGAAGAACCGCAGAGCATAGGTACGCACTCAAGTGCGATGGTACCCTTGCGGATAGCCTTGATGATTTCTTCCTCAGTGATGGTAGAAGGATCATCGAAGTACTTCTCCATGAGAGAATCGTCGAAGTTTGCTGCAGACTCAAGGAGCTTGTCGCGCCACTCGTTGCACTCGTCAACGAGGTCAGCAGGAATTTCCTCTACGTCATAGTCAGCACCCATTGTTTCATCGTGCCACAGGATAGCCTTCATCTTGATGAGGTCAACGAGACCCTTGAAGTTCTCCTCTGCACCGATAGGCACACAGAGAGGAATTGGGTTAGCACCCAGAACGTCCTTCATCTGCTGAACTACGTCGAAGAAGTTTGCACCAGAGCGGTCCATCTTGTTCACGTAGCCGATACGAGGCACGTTATACTTGTCAGCCTGACGCCATACAGTCTCAGACTGTGGCTCTACGCCACCTACTGCACAGTAAGTAGCCACGGCACCGTCGAGCACACGCAGTGAACGCTCCACCTCAGCGGTGAAGTCAACGTGTCCCGGAGTGTCGATGAGGTTAATCTTATATTGTTTTCCGTTATAGTTCCAGAAACATGTTGTAGCGGCAGATGTGATAGTGATACCACGCTCCTGCTCCTGCTCCATCCAGTCCATGGTAGCGCCACCCTCGTGCACCTCACCAATCTTGTGAGTCTTACCAGTGTAGAAGAGGATACGCTCAGAGGTTGTTGTCTTACCGGCATCGATGTGAGCCATGATACCGATGTTTCGAGTCAAATGCAAATCGTGCTTAGCCATTTCTTTTTTCCTCCTTTATTAAATTAGAAACGGAAATGTGCGAATGCACGGTTAGCCTCAGCCATGCGGTGCATATCTTCCTTACGCTTGAAGGCACCACCCTGGTTGTTATAAGCGTCCATAATCTCAGCGGCGAGCTTATCAGCCATACCCTTGCCACCACGCTTGCGAGCGAAGGCAATCATATTCTTCATAGACACAGACTCGCGACGGTCAGGACGAATCTCAGTAGGTACCTGGAATGTAGCACCACCGATACGACGGCTCTTAACCTCTACGTGAGGAGTGATATTGTCGAGTGCCTGCTTCCATATTTCGAGAGCTGGCTTCTCTTCGCTCTTCATCTTCTCACCAACAGTCTCGAGGGCTTCATAGAAAATCTCGTAGGAAATGCTTTTCTTACCATCAAACATAAGATGGTTAACGAACTTTGACACCTTTGTGTCATTGAACACTGGATCCGGAAGGATCACACGCTTCTTTGGTTTTGCTTTTCTCATTTGTAGTTTTGAAAAAAATGGGTTGTCTTTGTTTTGGTCTTCAACGCTCCCACCGGAGCATTTACTCAACCGTAAAGTTTAATTCATAATTCATAATTCATAATTCATAATCGCAGTGGACTCTGCAAAAATATTATGAATTATGCATTATGAATTATGCATTGTCTCTTACTTCTTTGCAGCCTTAGGACGCTTAGCACCGTACTTAGAACGACGCTGCGTACGATTAGCTACACCAGCGGTATCGAGAGTACCGCGAACGATGTGATAACGTACACCTGGAAGGTCTTTCACACGACCGCCACGAACGAGCACGATAGAGTGCTCCTGCAGGTTGTGTCCTTCTCCTGGGATGTAAGAGTTCACTTCTTTTGAGTTCGTCAGACGAACACGGGCTACCTTACGCATAGCCGAGTTAGGCTTCTTAGGGGTAGTTGTGTACACACGCACGCACACACCACGACGCTGAGGACATGAGTCCAGAGCTGGTGACTTGCTCTTGTCCACAAGTACCTTTCTGCCTTTTCTTACCAATTGTTGAATTGTAGGCATTTTTCTTGTTGTTTTTTGTTATTATTTATTTTGTATTTTTATATCCACTATATATAATAAGGTGTACGCCTAACGTCTTTATGTCTTGGCACACCACAATCTACGCTATATAAGTAGTTTACAAGCGAAAATCGGTTGCAAAGGTACTACTTTTTTCTCGATTTACCTAATATATTAAAAGAAAACTTAATCTATATCGTCTAAAATTACGCAGAAATAACTTTTGTTAAGATATTTTAACCATAATAATAGTTAGAGTAACGGTCATTATATGTTAATAGAAAACAAAATCTAAACATATAATCACCATGAATTAACCACTGTCTATTATGTTATTTCGATGAAAAACAGCCCTTGTAATGTGATAGCATAGGTATTACATCGTAATCGGGTGCTGATTACAATGCTATCAGGTAGCTATTACGCCCTAATCAGGGGCATATTAAAGCGCTGTTTGTTTGCTTAATCAATGTGTAAGGAAACATTGAGAAAATGCTTACATTTTGCATTATATGGCTATGGGGTAGCTTTCTGGGCGAGTATGTATTCTGCTGGTGTCTTTCCTGTGTATTTGCGGAAGCAGCGGTAGAAAGTGCTGCTGCTGCTATAGCCACATGCCACCATCACATCGCTCAGTGTCATGGATGGATTCTCCTGCAGTAAGCGGCAGGCATTGCCTATGCGAAGGCTGTTGACGTAGTCGGCAAACGAGATACCCATCTGCACGTTGATGGCTTGATAGATATAGTCGCGGTTAGTGGCGAGGCGCATTGCAATGTCGCTGATTTTCAAGTCGGGTTTCAGGTAAGGGCGTTCTTCCTGCATAATCTGTTCGATACGTTGGCGAAGAAGTTTGATGGTGTCAGGTTTTACTTCTTCTTCTTCTGTCGAAGGGGTATGTATGTTTTGCCTGTTGTCAGTATTTTCCGCTTTATTGGACGGAAATTGCGATGAGGTTTCTTTTTTTAGTTCTATAATAGATATTCTCTGCATATGTGCAGAGTACATTACAAAAAATATCAGGATAGAGAACATGACTGACGGTATGGCAAGCAGTGCGATATTGTCTGCAAACTGGTAACGTCCTATGATATTACATACAAAGCCAACCAAGCATGTAAGGATGAAGACTTTCATGACGGTATCGGCTACGTCCATGCGTCGATAGTCATTGTCAGAGTACACCTTGTCAACCTCTTTGTTGTACTGTCGGATAAGTCGTGCACCGAAGTACAATACTAAGGGTATCTGTATTACAAATACCATTCGCTTTGCAATATGTAATATGGATTGCAGCAACGGCAGTCCGGTGAACGAGAGTTTCTTTCCGCCATATAGCCCTTGTATGAAGAAAGTCTGTCGCTCGGCGTCGTCCATCAGAATATATGTCAGTGCTACTGCAGCGGAGATTACAGCGGTGGGAAGTATCGAAAGAAGCTTTTCTTGCGTAGTTGGGGAGCCCTGGCACGTTTCCTTTATATAAAGGTAGTATAATGGAAACACAGCCAACGTGGCTCCGCTGTATAGTGTGTCGCTGACGAGCAGCCATTGCGTCAGATGGTTGAAATAGCAGAAGTGGCAGGCATATAGTATGGTTGTGACTGTGGCGAAAATGGTGATACGTACGTGCGGCATGGTAAAATGTTTTATGCAATCTACGGTAAGTATGCATAGCCAGAAGAAACTCACCATCATGGGTAGTGAAGTAATGAAATATTGTAGCATGTGTCAGTATTATTTCTGTTTTAATTTGCAAAGATAATCATAATATTTTAATTTCAGGGTTGAAATAATTTCTTTTTTTTGTTTCATGTATTATTATAAAAATAATTATGCGCACCTACTTAATATTTTTGTTTCAAATCTACAGAAATGTGGTTTTCTGTAAATTTGAGAATGTATTTCTGTGAATTTGGAAATATAATATAAGAAGTAGGTGCTAACTTTGCCAACGGTGTCAGACAGTATCTTATCATGCAAAGTTGCAGAATTATGCAGAACAATAAAATATATAACCTTAAAAACCTATTACAATTATGACTTCAAGACTATCTTTATTCAGACGTGGCCTTCTTGTTGCCATGTTACTTCTTGTGGCTTTTGTTACGGCAAATGCCAAGGCCTTGATACCTTTCGGCGTTATTGAGCAGAAGCCTTACACGGCGCAGTTCTATTATGCCACTAATGCCAGCGGCGATGCACCGGGTGATGACTGGATGAACTCTGACTTCAATGACTATGACTGGGGTACAGTGACATTGCCTATAGTCAACGGTACGTTGTCATACTCCAACACCACATGGAGTATAGAGAACACCACCTACTGGGTGCGTTGTCACTTCACTCCTACAGCGGAGGATCTTACAAAGTTCCTGTATCTCTATTTCGCTTTCGACAACGTGGGCGAGGCTTATATCAATGGTGTGCAAGTATATTCCAACACCGCCGCGCAGAACTATGTCATCAAGGCTCTGAGCGACGAGGCCAAGGCCGCGCTGAAGGCAGGCGAGGACAATGTGCTGGCAGTAAAGGTAAGGGACAATGGCGGAACGCGCTACATGGACTTCGGCTTGTATGCTTCGGACTTCCAGGATGCGGTGGCTCGTGCAGATGTACCAGTGACGTTCGTTAATGATGCTGAACATTCATGGGGTGTCAAAGGCTATAATGCAGTAAAGGATGCTGAGGCGGTTTATAGTCAATATGTATCTTGGTTTAAGATGAACTACACCTCTGCGTATCGCACGGAGATTACATTTGACTGGGCAACCTATGGGCATTGGCTGTGGGTATACATTGATGGAGTCAAAGTCGGTGAATGTAGTAGTAGTAGTTATACCACTGCGAGCAGGTTCTATGTTGAGCCTGGAGAACATACTATAGCATTCCGTGATACAACTGGTAGTGATAGGAGTAATTATTGGAGTGGAGTAAAAAATATCAGTGTCAAGGAAATCACTCCATTAGAGACCGTTGTGCTGTCAGATAAATCTAAACCGCTGACCTTTGTCAACAACGACAACACCCCTTGGACAATCGAGGATGGCTTCATACAGTGGAGAAACTGGGGAAAGAGTTATTCAGGTTCTAAGATTGCAACTACCTTCACTGTTGACAAGACCTCAAAGCTGCAGTTTGACTATGTTACCTACCGCGATGACGGAAATACCCGTTATGATGGTAATCAGAACCTCATAGTATATCTAAACGGTATAAAGCAGAACACATACTATGGCGTACGCGACTACACTACATGGGTCATAGGTCTGGAGCCGGGTGACTACACTCTGGAGATAGAAGATACCGTATATAACGACGGTGCGTGGTTTACCAGCAAGATAAAGAACTTTGAGTTGAGTAATAACTGGATTAGTGTAGAACTTGCCACTCCAGGTACGTTAGGTTATGAAGCACTCTATACCCCGGGCATAGACGTACTGAACGATGTGGAATTCCTTAAAGTTACGGGTAAGATGAATGATGCTGACTGGACGGATATCAAGAATATGCAGAACCTGAAGGCTCTTGACCTCAGCGAGGCTGTAATTGATGTAATACCAGACTATGCTTTCGATGGTAAGACACTACTTAATAGCGTTATATTGCCAGAGGGAATTACGTCCATTGGTACGTATGCTTTCCGTGGTACGAATATTCGCCGCATTAACATACCGACGACTGTGACCATTATAAAGGACCGTGCATTCCAGGAAACACCTATAATGCATGTGTCTTTCACTGAGGGGTCACAACTGAATGAAATAGCAGCATACGCATTCTATTCTTGTAAGTTGCTGCAAGAAATGAATTTCCCATTGTCTTTGGAAAAAATTGGCGAGGGTGCATTTGAGTATTGTGAATTAATGAAGAGTGTAACGATGAGTGATAATGTTACATATATAGAACGTTATGCTTTTGCTTATGATGCAGCATTGCAGAGTATTCACTTCTCTGATAATATGACGGAAATACGTCAGCAATTGTGTCGTGATTGTACTTCGTTGACAGAGGTACATCTGCCAGCAAACTTAAAACATATCTATAGACTTGCGTTCTATAATAATAATAAATTGGCAAGAATAGAATTCCCTGCATCTCTTGAGAAAATTGAATATGAAGTATTCCGTTATACTGCATTAGATACGGTGAAACTTCCTATTAATCTGCAATGGTTGGGTACAAATGCATTCAGTAATATTACTGATTTGAAGTATGTTGAATTCCCGTCATTCCTGGAGTCAGGTTCATATGCTTATGAGGATTACTGGAGTAGTTCTTATGGTTCCTGGAGGTATGGGAATGATAATTCCGGCTACCGCAGCAACTTCCAGAATTGTCCTAACATCGAGAAGATAGTAATGCGCTCGGCTACTCCGCCGGTGGTGCCTGCCGACCCATTCGCAAACAGCCGCGACAAGACTGTCATTACGCTTGTGGTCCCTTCATTCGCCGTGGTGAACTATAAACTCGACACCTACTGGAAGCAGTTTGGCAGCATCATCGAGGGTGATGACGTGGACTACTGGAAGATTACCTCGCCGCTCATGCTCACCAACAACCGCCGTATGCAGGGCAAACCCGACGTTGACCTGTATTACAACGGACAACTCACCGTAGGTGGCGCGGCTCCTATGACGATGAAGGACTTCAATATGTTCTTCAGCGAGGACAACCCCGGTCGCCTGCTCAATACCTGTGACGACGTTACTGCCGACAACATCACAACGCGCTTCTCCGTGGCTGCCAACAGGTGGTACTTCATCACTCCTGTGCACGACGTGAACCTCAGCGACGTGACAGTAACCAACGATGCCTCTTACGTGTTCCGCTACTATGACGCTGCCAACCGTGCCGCCAATGGCACCACAGGCAACAACAGTTGGAAGAACGTGGATACAGGCAAGCTCCTTGCCGGACAGGGATATATATTCCAATGTAACAGGGAGTGCATGATAACATTGCCGGCAGGTGAGAACGGCGGTGCACAGCTATTCACTACCAATGACGTGACTACCAACCTCGCCACCAACGAGACCACCGTCACCGCCAACCGCTCATGGAATTACGTGGGCAACCCATACCCATGCTACTATGACATATACTATATGGACTTCACCGCACCAATCACTGTGTGGACAGGCTCTACCTACAAGGCTTACTCCATAGCCGACGACGAATTCGTGCTGAGGCCTATGCAGTCGTTCTTCGTGCAGAAGCCTGATGCTGTTGACAAGATAGTGTTCAAGAAAGAGGGACGCCAGCTGCTCTCCACTGTCTCCTCTCATGTGGCGGCAGGTGCCAAGGGCTCTGCTCCTCAGGCTAACGCCGTAGGTGTGCGCAGCGTGTATGACATAGTTATCGCTAAGGCGAACGAAAACGAAGACTGTGACCAGACGCGCGTGGTGCTTAATGAGAATGCCAACATGGGTTATGAGGTGGAGTGCGACGCATCGAAGTTTATGAGCATGAACACCGGCGTGCCGCAGATAATGACCACCGACGCTGACGGCAACCACTATGCCATCAACGAGCGTCCTGTGCAGAACGGCACCGTCACCATAGGTTACTACACCGGCGAGCCAGGCGAATACGTGATAAGCCTGAAGCGAGGCGAGGGCACCGTGACGCTGACCGACAACGAGACTGGCGAGACCACAGATCTGGCGAAGCAGGCATATACCTTCCAGACAAACGAGACGGATGGCGTGAACACCACACGCTTCACCCTGACCTTCGGCAGCGTGGCCACTTCTATAGTAGGTCTCGACAGTGTCGTGACGGATAATGAAACAGCCACCTACGACCTGCAGGGCCGCCGCGTGAATGTCGTGAAGCAGGGCATTTACATCCAGCACTCGCCCGAAGGACGCTTGCAAGGCAAGAAAGGCAGGAAAGTGGTGAAGTGACGTGAAATCCGTTGTTAAGAAAGAAAGTAGTATCATCTCTAAACCATTGATGACTATGAGATGTATAAGACATATAATCCTCATGTTGATGCTCACTATGAGCATCAACGTGATGGGACAATATAATCCGGCTAACCCGGCGGAGCCTGGTGCGGCATACAGAAGCTATACGCTGGAGCTTGCTGCCGACCCCGTGGGCGGCGGTACGTTCAGCATTGCCGCTACGTCGCAGCAGACAGAGGGCACCACCTTCTGGGTGCAGGCCAACGTGGCAGCGAACTTCCAGTTCGTAAACTGGACGGAGGATGGTGAGGTTACATCTACCACGGCAAGGTTTCAATATACCATGCCGTCGCACAATGCGAAACTCACAGCCCACTACCTCTACGCGCCTGGCAATCCCGGGGAGCCGGCACAAGCCGTCATACCAGAGAAGCCCGTGTATGCACCGCTGTACCTCACGGCAAGTCCGGCGGCAGGTGGCTCGTTCAGCATAGCCTCGGGCAATTCCTACGAGGTGGGCAAGGCGGTAAGCGTGAGGGCAAACCCCGCATCCAACTTCCGCTTCGTAAACTGGACAGATGCCACGGGTGCAGAGGTGTCAACCTCTGCCACATACAGCTATACTATGCTGAGCGCGGACGAGGGCAATAGCCTTACGGCAAACTTCAGCTATGAGCCGGGCAATCCCGCCGAACCTGTGCAGAGACTCTACCACAAGGTGTTTCTGCTGAGCAGTCCCGCAGGCGGTGGCACGTTCAACGTGGCAAGCGGCAATGAGTATGAGGAAGGCACTAACCAGACCTTCCGTGCCAATCCGAGCCAATGGTATGCCTTCGTGAACTGGACCGACGAGGATGGCAACGTGGTGTCAACTAATGCAAACTACACCCTGACGATGCCTACAGAGGACCTGACGCTGACGGCAAACTTCATCTACAACTACAACCCGGCAAACCCTGCCGAGCCGGCATCGGTGACTACAGCCGCCGCCAATGTGTATGGCATGACGGTGAATGCCGTGGCAGGACAGACGGTGAGCTACCCCGTGTATATGGAGAACACCAGCGAGATAGGCAACATGACCGTGGTGCTTACATTCCCCGAAGGCTTCAGCGCGCAGCCCGACGGCGCGGCACTGGCTGAGCGTGCGACAGGAAAGAACCTGAGCGTGACGCCACTGGAGGGCAATGCCTATCGCTTCGACATAACGGGAGGCACGGCGATAACCAGTGCCAACGGTAAGTTGTTTGAAGTGCCGGTAGTGGTTAGTGCTGAGGCTGAGACCGATCAGACCTATGCCGTGAGCGTGACCAACGCAGCGAAGATAAATGCCGATGAGTCAAAGGTGATGCTAAATAAGCGCGACGGTTACATATACGTGGAGCAGATGAGGGAGGACGGGCTGTATGCCTCGTTCACCTTCGATAAGCTGCAGAACCGCATCAAGTTCAATAACCAGTCGTCGGACAAGGCGCTGGACTGGACATGGAACTTCGGCGACGGCACATCGTCAATAGAGCGTGACCCCATGCACATCTATGCATCGCCGGGCTACTATGACGTGACGCTCACCGTGAGGGGAGAGACAGGCACCGATATGTCGATGATGACGGTGTATGTCAATGAAAGAGCCTCATGGCGCGTAGATGGCACTCTGTTTCTTGACACAGAGCAGAAAGGCGTGCGCTACTTCACGTCGCTGGGCAGCCTGCTTGAGTTTATGTCGGCATCGCCCATAGCATCCGACGTGACAGTGATGGTGAAGGAGGGCGAGACCTTCGGCTCTCCTCTGACGAGCGAGGAAATAACCCAACTCACCACCATAAAGAACCGACTTGCTGACAATGGTTATACGCTGACGCTGCGCCGTAACGGTACGGCTACTGGAGAGACTACCGTGGGATTCGGTACCGACGGCGAGGTGATAAGCACAGAGGTGGCAGAACTGTTTGCCGCCTTGGGGCAGAACCTCCAGCTCGACGGGGTGATGCTGAAGCTATGGGGCATTAGGTTTGACCCCACGCAGATAGACGGTGCAGGGGAGCAGACCGTGCGCTCAGGCGAGGCGACAACGGAGGTGGACTTCACCATGATAAGTCCCGACCTCACCTTTACATGGACTGCTGTCGGAGCGTTTGAGATGCTGAGCGGCTATGAGCCGGAAGGCACAGGCAACATCGGCACTATGACCATCGTTAGCGAGAGCGCGGCTGATGAGCAGATTATGTATAATGTAGTAGGTAAGAAGGGCGATGAAACCTTCTGTGAGTTTACCCACACCATAACGGTAAAGCCGGTATTGAGCGGTGAGTTTACGCAGCTGTCGCCTGCCAATGACTCAAAGGTGGAAAGCACCACCGTGACGCTGACGTGGAACAGCATACAAAATGCTGTGTATGACGTATATCTGTGGAACGCTGCCAACCAGCGCCCTGCCACACCGCTGGCGGAAGGCATCACGACACTGTCGGTGACATCAAGCAATTTCCTGCAGAACAACAAGCTGTATAAGTGGCAGGTGGTGGCACGCAACGCTACGCAGCAGATAGAGAGCGACGTGCAGTCCTTCACGGTTAAGATGCTACCTGATCTGCACGTCACTGCCGTGAGCGTTGACGGCAGTTTAGAGGCAGGCAAGAGTGCCGTCATTCGCTGGACCGTGCGCAACGACGGCAATGGCGATACCGATGCTGACTGGAAAGACCGCCTGTGGCTTGTGCCCGACGTATATGGCGGTACCAATCAGACCAACTGCGTGCTGCTCACCACAAAAGCCAACGTGAAGACACTGGCAGCCGGCGAGGAGTATGAAGGCATGGCTGAAGTGACGCTGACCGAGGAACAGTATGGCAACTACTACCTGCTCGTGGCAGCCGACATGAATAGCGTTACCGGCATAGAGTGGGGCAGTGTGGGCGGTAGCATAGTGAACCCCTACGCACCCGTGGCGCACCCTACGTTAGTGGATGAGTATGCATATCTCTATGCCACTACATCGGGCAGTCAAGTGGAGGAAAGCGGCGAGATAGCGACGCACAGCGACAACTTCTTCTATCTGAAGGCAACGATTGACATGCCGCAGATGACTGACGAAGACTGGGAATTGCTCCAGGCGGCATACGCGGAGATGGGTAATGGCGAGGGATGGACCAACAAGTGGGACTTCACCCCTGAGCGACATACCGTGGAGACACTGCCTGGCGTATCAATCCTTGGAGGCCACGTAGTGAGTATCAATCTGAGCAATAACGGACTGACGGGTAATTTCCCTTACACCCTGCTGTCGCTTCCAAACCTTGAGACACTGAACATAAGCGAGAACCAACTGACGGGAGAGCTTAGTACTGAGTTTACAGCGGAGGGTTCACAGTTGCGCGCTCTGAACATTTCCTCCAACCAACTGGAAGGCAACATAGGCGCATTTGCACAGAAACTTGCGGCACTGAAGACTCTCTATGCCGCTGACAACAAACTGACAGACGTCAGCCCGGCACTGAGCGAGGACATCTCTACCGTGACGCTTGACCGGCAGACGATGGATGCCGAAGTGACGGTATATGCCGACCACCTCAGCGCAGCCGACGTGTGGGCACAGATACCAAGTATGCTGCTCTACGACCCACTGACGAGAACGTATGCCACGGAACTTAGCCTGCTGTGTGAGGACGGTGGAAGCGGCTTCAGCACTGTGCTGACAGTAAATGAGGATGATATACAAACTCTCATTCCTCAACCCTCAACCCTCATCCCTATAACCATGACGGCAAAAGCACTTGGTGGAAGTGATACACCTACGGGCAGCAGTCTGAAAGTGAAGTTTGCCTACCTGTACCCAAGACTCTCGCTGGCCGACGACGAGGACAACACCCTTGCCATAGCTACTGCTGCAGAGGCTGCGACTCCATATAATGTGACGCTGGCGGGGCGTACTATCTACGGTGACGGGGCATGGAACTCCCTCTGCCTGCCGTTCAGCATAGCGGATATCAGCCAGACACCGCTCAGCGGCATGGACGTGAGGGAACTTGTGAGTGCCGAGGTGGAGGACGTAAGTCTGAAGTTGACATTTGCCAAGGACATAACGAGCATTGAGGCAGGCAAGCCTTACATAGTACGCTTCACGGGCTCTGACGTTGTGGAGCCGGAGTTCCAGGGTGTGACGCTGACTACTGCCGACAATAGTTTTACCGGCACCGATGGCGACGTGACCTTCAAGGGAACATTCGCTCCTGTGGAGATAAGCGCTGAGGGCGATGCAACAAAGCTCTACATCAACTCAGGCAACCGACTGTCATGGCCAAACGGTGCCATGACGATAGGGGCACAGAGGGCTTACTTCCAACTGAACAATGACCTCGTGGCGGTGGAGGATGATGCAGCGGGAGCCAAATCTATAATATCCTTCTACATAGACTATGGCGACGGCGAGATAGTGGATTATACCACTGGAGTGGAGATAATTCATAATGCAGAATTCATAATTCAGAATAACTCATGGCACACGCTCGACGGCAGAAGACTCTCAGGCAAACCCTCTAAGGGCGGTATGTATATTTACAAGGGAAAGAAACTGATAATAAAATGACTCAAGTTTCGTATGTAGTTAAGTAGTTAAGAAATCAGTAGTTAAGACATTACGTTCTTTCTCTAAAAAGTTTCAACACATTTGTCTTAACTCCTTAACTCCTTACTTCTGACTCCTTAACTCCTAAAATCTCAAGAAGTTGAGTATTTACGAAACTTAAATAAAATGATTGTTCCTATGAAGAAGAAAGAATATATAAGAAAGAGATACATGCCCCCTGCTGTCTATATGATTATCCTCAGCAACATTGATGACTTGTTGCGCAGAAGCGTCAAGATAGTGGTGGATGATGAGGACGAGTTTGAAGAAGAGATAGAGGGCAGCACCAGCCCTGCACGTGCCAAAGGCATAGAGAACTGGGCTGTGGGCTTGTTGGATGATTAGAATTAATGAGGATATAAGAAATCGGGTGCTGATTACATGGTAATCAGCACCCGATTGTCATGTAATAAGCCGCTGATGGTTTTATTCTTCCAACCGGCGCTGATTTCGTTAACTCCGCCTATATGCTTTCCGGTCGAGTTTTCCGTTGGGGGTCTTGCGTATCTCGTCTGTAACGGTGTAGTATAGCGGCACCTTGTATCGCTCTACCTGCGCTGCTATGTGGCGAGCTAAGCCACGCTTGTCGAACTCCTGGCCGTCGTCAAGAACAAGGAGCAGTTCAGGGGCTTCGCCAAGCACTGCGTGCTCATGAGATATGCAGATGCAATCCCTCACCGAGGGATGTGACAGCGCGGCCTCTTCCACTTCCTGCGGAGCGAGTTTAAATCCGCCCACGTTTATTATGTCGTCAGTGCGACCGGTGATATGGAGCATCCCCTCATCGTCAATCCATCCGCCATCAGCTGTATAGAAGGTGCCTTCCCTCATCACTGCGGCAGTCAGCTCCGGTTCTCCCTCGTAGCGGCTCATAAGCGTCTCACCCTGACAAGCTATCGTTCCCTCGGAGGTGATGAACACCCGTGAGTGCTTCAGCGGTCTGCCCAGACAGCCACTCAGGCAGCGCCCGTCATTGTAGTTGTACGTACATACGACGCCCGTTTCCGTAGAAGCGTAGGTGTTATACAGTCGCGTATGCGGCATCAAGTCACAGAGCCTGAGCATGTCGGGGCGTGGCAACGGTGCACCGCCAGCCTCAATGAAGTCAATCCTGTTAGAAAGCTTGCTCAGGCGGTCAGCTGCCTGGGTGAGCATTATCCTTATGACCGATGGCACCATGAACAGGGCGAAGCCTCCACTGCCTTCATCTTCTATGGTGTCAAGTATGGCATTGATGTCTTTCATACCGTCAGACATAATATACAACATACCACCCATCATCAGCGTTGGAAACAGTTTCGACCAGCAACCAAGATGGTCCATAGGTCCGGCAAT
This sequence comes from uncultured Prevotellaceae bacterium, assembly GCA_946534585.1. GTDB lineage: Bacteria > Bacteroidota > Bacteroidia > Bacteroidales > Bacteroidaceae > Prevotella. The sequence continues at coordinate 19,835 of CAMNCV010000043.1, read as the reverse complement.
GACAAACCTCGTGTCATGCGTATAGCCATGCCCTTCTATCAGGTTCTCACTGTTACATATTACCGCTCGCTGACTTATCACCACACCCTTCGGCCGACCAGTGCTGCCCGTGGTGTAGAGTGTAAAGTCGCCATCCCAACGGGAGCCTAACAGCGGAATGGGGAGAGGCTCGCAGCACTTCATGCTGTTGAGCAGCGAGGCATAAGAGATAGTTTGCCGACTGCCATCTGATGCACAAAGTATTATTGCGTTGCGCTGCGGAGCAGTTGTAGCGTGTCGTTGAATATAATCAAGTATCGTCATCGTATGCTCTGTAGTTTCGTTCCTGATGGTTCCATATATTCCCACCTTAAGGAATGCAAAGTTACACATTTTCCGCAACATCTGCAAAATATCTCGCTCGCAAAACATCATCGAATGTCCTTATTGATACTATGATACCTTAAAAAATGATAAGGACTTTTACAAGTTAATTCTAAAAATTAAACTACAATAATAGGATATTTGTTTTTTTTTTCGTAACTTTGCATTTAGATAATAAAAACAACACGCCTCAATAATACGTAAAGCAGTATTAGAGAATTAAAAAACATATATACCTTGAAAGATTCATCACGCAATTCATTCAGCGGTTCGCTGGGCTTCGTGCTTGCTGCCGCAGGCTCAGCCGTAGGACTGGGCAACATCTGGCGTTTCCCTTATCTTGCCGCACGCGACGGCGGTGGACTGTTCCTGCTCATCTACGTGGTGCTTGCAGTGACATTCGGCTTTACGCTGCTCATCACCGAAGTGGCCATAGGCCGACGTTCGCAGCAGGGACCACTAACCGCCTACAAGTTTTTTAATCCACGCTGGGCATTTCTCGGGTGGATGGCATTCCTTGTGCCTTACATCATCTATCCCTACTACTGCGTAATAGGAGGATGGGTCTTGAAGTACTTTGCCACATATCTGTCGCTGGGTGGGCGTGAGACCACCGATGATGGCTATTTCACGGGTTTCATAACGTCTGTTTGGGAGCCGCTCGTGCTGATGACAATCTTCGCTGCTATATGCTTCTATATAGTATATCGTGGAGTGGAAAAGGGTATTGAGAAGTATTCGCGCATCATCATGCCTATGTTGGTAATTATAGTGATATTTATCAGCATATACTCCTTATTCATAAGCCACACTGACAATAACGGCGTTACTCGTACTGGCCTTGAAGGTGCGGCGGTGTATTTCTTTCCAAACTTTGATGGACTGACCCTGCAGCGCTTTATGACTATAGTGCTTGATGCCATGGGACAGTTATTCTATTCGCTCTCCATAGCCATGGGTATCATGGTGGCTTATGGGTCGTATATGAAGAAATCGGTCAACCTCGGAAAGGCCGTTGACCGTATAGAGATATTCGATACCATAATAGCCATACTGGCAGGACTTATGATAATACCTTCCGTATATGTATTTATGGGTACAGAGGGCATGAAGGCTGGCCCAGGACTGATGTTCATAGCATTGCCTAAGGTGTTTGACGACTTCGGTGCCATAGGTATGGTTATCGGCATGGTGTTCTTCCTCATGGTGTTGTTTGCCGCAATTACGAGTGCCGTGTCGATACTTGAGGCTATAGTGGCGAGCATGATGGATAAGTTCGGCTGGAGCCGAAAGAAGTCTGTCGTTATAATGTCGGCTACGTGTTTCGTATGGTCAGTGCTGGTATGTCTGGGCTACAATGTGCTGTACTTTGAATACACCCTGCCAAATGGTGCTGTGGGACAGTTGCTTGACATCTTTGACTATGTAAGTAACAACATCTTGATGCCGATACTTGCTATATGTACGTGCATACTTATCGGATGGGTGGTGAAGCCCAAACTGCTTGTAGGCGAGATGCGCCTGAACGGTTATCACTTCCGCCGTAAGCCGCTATATATAGTGATGCTGAAATACGTGGTTCCGATATTGCTTACGATACTGCTACTGTCAGCTTTCTGGTAAGAAGAAGCGGTAGATTGTAAGGAATAGATATATGGTTACTGTGAATAAAAGTATGGTTACTACTTGATTAGGGAAATCTATCAGGTGGTAACCATACTTTTATTCTTACTTTGTCGCTTCTGTTCTTGCTTTGTTGCTTTAAGCTCTCTATACTTCTTCTTTTATGGTGTTCAGTCTCTCAATGACTGCTTTCTCCAAAGCCTGCGCCAGTTGGTCAGGACATGATGTGGGCTTATTACCACATCTGATGCCTTTCAACCGGCTGATAACCTCACTGGCCTTCTCTCCTTCAACCATGCGTGCAAGCCCCTGAGTATTGCCAGGACAACCACCAAGAAACTGCACGTTGTGTATGCGCAGTTCGTCATCAATCTCAAAGTTAATGAACTTGGAGCAAGTGCCCCAGGTAGCGTAAGTATTCTGTTTCATAGTTCAATGTCTTTGTATTTGAAGGCAAAGGTATTCATTTTTTCTCTTTCGACAAAGGAAAATGCAGGAAAAGTCATCTGAAAGTTTCGGATTTGTTATTGTTTTGTTGCAATCACTGTCGTTTTCAATATAATTTTCGTAATTTTGTAATCCGAATTGTGAATAGATATAGGAGAAGAGGAAAAACACCAGCAACAGAATGAAAAAGACACTTAGCATACTCATTACCGTCATACTGATATTACAGCATATATCAGCCGAAGGCTATCGCTTTCGCCAGTTGGGCGTAAGGCAGGGATTATCGTCGAATACTGTCAACACCATGATGATTGACAGTCGAGGCATGTTGTGGGTGGGTACGTCGATAGGCGTAAACCGCTATGATGGCTATGAGGTAAGGCAGTTCAGATACATTGATGCAGAGCGCCGCGTGCCGGCAAGCAGCGTCAACCGGCTTATGGAGGATGCGGCTGCTAATATCTGGGTGGACTTTAATGGAATTATGGCACGCTATGACCTGCATAGGCAGCAGTTCTTCATGGATAATGACGAATACCTGCGCTCGCTTGGCATCACTCTTCCGAAGAAATGGAATATGACCGTTGACAGTCATGGCGGACTGTGGATTATGGGCGATGGCATACTCATACATTATGACTATGCCACTGCCAAGCATGAGAAGTGGAAAACGGCACTGAAAATAGGCAGTGCCGACTGGCATCTTGCCGACTGTGCCGAGGGATTGTACCTTACCGATGGCAGCGAGGTGTGGAAATTCCTCAGCAAGACAGGTCAGTCACAGCGCATATCGCTACCTGTTGCCATGGCATCCTCGAAAGGACATCTGCGTCTGTACGTAGATACGGAAAACACTCTCTGGGTATATTCCACTGTCAATGAAGGCATATATCACCACAAAGGAACACAACTGCAATTGCCTAAGGGCAGTGCATCCAATGCAATACGCGACATCTTTGACGATGGTCATGGAAAGCTTTATGTGGCAACAGACCACAACGGTGCCTTCGTTTTCAGCAAGCAAGGTGGTGCCCCCTTGCATCTGCTCCACGTGCAGGGCGATGCGACAAGCATCACATCTGACAACGTGACCTGCGTAACTGCTGACCATCATGGCACTATATGGCTTGGTCATTTCAAGACGGGTGTGTCATACACAGATACAGGTCATTCGCTTTTCAAGAATGAAGGACAGCAGTATGGCGACATCAGTACTATAATGTTTACGCGCTCAGGCGACCTATGGCTGGGAACAGACGGCGATGGTGTTTTTGTAGAGTTACGCAACGGGCTGAAACAAAAGGCCGCCGTACCCTCGGTTACTATCTCATCACTTATAGAAGACCATGCCGGCACCGTGTGGATAGGCACGTACAACAGCGGTCTCTACCGCATGAATGGCACTTCGGTGGCTAAGGCTTATACTCAGGCGAGCGGCGCATTGCGCAGTGATGCGGCATGGCAGATGGCTGAGGATAATCACCATAATATATGGATAGCTACAGGATTTGGCGTGCTGACGAAGTTTAATATTGATACGGAAACTTCTACAGAGGTGCGTGCTGATGGTAAAACTATAGTGGGACTGTCGCTGGCTTTTGACGGACATCATACCATGTACGTAGGCACATACTACGGGGTATGGGCTTTTGATACAGATACCGGTAAGGGAGTGAACCTGCTTGGCAACCGTCGAGGCACCCAGCAAATGTTGCAGCCTGCCGTGGTGTCGCTATGCTATGACGGGAAGCGCGATGCAGTGTGGATAGCTCATGCCACAGGCATCAGTGTGCTCGACGTGAAGCGCGACTCAATGTTTTATTTCAATGAAGACAACGGTCTGTTTGATTCTTACGTGAAGACCATCGTGGCAGGACGCGGTGGCATCATGTGGCTATCTACCAGTCATGGCATATCGAGCATACAGCCTACGAAAGAGGGGGGCTACGTGGTGCATAACTTCCCTGCGGGCAGCGGATTGCTGAATGATTACTTCAACACTTTTGCCGCGGCATGCAGTCCTGAGGGTGATATATTCATGGGTGGTCACGAAGGTCTGACCGTAGTGTCGATGCAGTCGGTTGCCCAGGGCGGTGAGCGCCCAAAACTGACGCTGAGCGAAGTGACCGTGGGCGGTCGCCAGGTGCTTGCCGATGATGACGGTGTTGTACGCCTGTCGTATGACGACCGCCAGATAGTGTTCAGATTTTTCACGGGCAATCTGGCAAGCAATGGGCGTGTAATCTACGCTTACCGCATAAAGCAGTTGGGCAAAGACTGGATTTACACTGATAAGAATGCTGTGTCGCTGCTCACACTTGCCCATGGCACCTATACGCTGGAGATAAAAGCCGTCAGTGAAAACGGCGAGTGGGGCGAGGTGACGAGCGTGACGATAAAGGTGGCACCACCTTTCTATCTGTCGTGGTGGATGATGATAGTATATGCCTTGCTCGCCCTTGGTGCAGCGTTTGCCTTGAACCGTTACTTCCATCGCAGACATCTGCTGCGAATGGAGCAGCAACGAGAAAACCTCGAACAGCAGCAGCAGGTACAGCTCTCCGAGATGAAGCTGCGCTTCTTTACCAATATCAGCCATGACCTGCGCACGCCGCTTACGCTTATCATGTCGCCATTACAGAGCTTACTGAGTGGCGACATAAGTCAGCAGTTGAGGGAGAAACTGGAAATGATATATCGCAATGCCGAGTTGCTTTACAATCAGGTAAATAACTTGCTCGACTTCCGCAGGCTCGACGTGGGTGCAGAAAAGCTAACCCTGCAGTCAATAGACGTGGCGCAGTACGTGGGCAACATCTGCCTGTCGTTCAGCAACTACGCATCGGAGCGCGGTATCAGTCTGACTTACGAACCGCAGCAGGAGCATCTTTTCTTCACCGTGGATGCAAAGAAGCTGAATAAGATAATGTATAACCTGTTGTCGAATGCGTTGAAGTTTACTGACGACGGAGGCAGGGTAAGCGTCCGCCTGCGTGAAGACTCTGCAACGGGACTGACCATATCCGTGGCTGATACGGGCTGCGGCATTGCTGATGAGGATAAGGAGCGCATCTTCCAACGTTTCTATCAGGTGCGCAATGACGATGCAAAGGCAGGCAGCGGCATAGGGCTTCACATCGTCAGCGAGTATGTGCGTATGCATGGAGGAAATATCACTGTCTGCGATAATGAGCCGCAGGGTGCTGTATTCTCTGTGCAAATACCGCCAAGTATGCTCGAAGAAGACAGACAGGAAATAGCCACGCCTCTTGTGGAGACGACGAACTCTGAAACACTTGGCAGGACAGACAACCCCGTGACGATACTCGTGGTTGATGACAACCATGACCTTCGTACATTCATTGCCGACAGTCTGCATACGGCATATAAGGAGAAAGGCTACACGATAATGCAGGCAGCCGATGGTCAGGAGGCTCTCGACCTGTTGAAGAATAATGATGTTACGCTTGTGGTGACTGACATCATGATGCCCCGTGTTGACGGAATGGAACTTACAAGATGCATAAAGACCGATATCAGCACATCGCATATACCAGTGATAATGCTCACTGCCAAGCAGACAGACCAAGATATCGTGGGCGGATTGAAGATAGGTGCCGATGATTACCTCACGAAACCTTTTAATATAGAACATCTGATACTGCGCATAGACAAGTTCATTGAGTGGACACGCACAAGCCATGAGACGTTCCAACGCAAGATAGAAGTAAAACCGAGCGAGATAACCATAACATCGCTCGACGAGGAGTTTATAAGCAAAGCCATATCGCTCGTAGAAGACCACATGGCCGACAGCGACTACAGCGTGGAGCAACTCTCGTCAGACCTCAATATGTCGCGTGCAAATCTATACAAGAAGATGATGAGCATAGTAGGCAATGGACCCCATGAGTTCATGCGCACGATACGTCTGAAACGCGCACATCAGCTGCTTGAGCGCTCACAGAAACAGGTGGCAGAGGTGGCTTACGCCGTAGGCTACAGTTCGCCGAAGCGTTTTTCCGAAAACTTCAAGGCGGAATATGGCATGACCCCATCAGAATTCGTCAGGTCGTGTCGCGGAAAACTGGCATAAAGGAAAACGCCAATGCCGTGACTGCCTTCTGTCAGTGCGCTTCTGCGGGAAAGGTAAAGTCCACCTTTTGCACGCCGTCGCCATAGATGGTCTTGAAGTCGTTCTTCATTGAGATTATGTAGTAGCCTGCCTCACGCCATTTCGCCTCGCGTCTGGCACCCTCGGCAAGGTCGGCGTGGTCGCGGCTGTCATCATCAGCCACGAGCATGAATGTGGCGGTGCGGTACTTCTGATTACTCAGACAATAGTTGTGCATGGCGCAGTCGCCGCTGCTGTTGCCAAACGATAGAACGGGCACCTTGCCTATCTCCTGCGAAATCTGCAACACCTTGTTGGTCTTCAGATTCTTGATTATCAGTTCATCGGTGCGCACAAGGTCCTCCTCGCGTCCCATGGTATAGTTGACGCCTTCCTCCGTGCCCTGACTGCTGGAGCGCAACTTCACGTCCATGCCGATGACGCGGTTGGATGGTATGCCGATGCTTTCCGCCAAGGCGCGACAGATGAAACGGTCGGAGCCACTGACGACGTAGCAGGTGAAGCCATTGTCCTTCAGGTAGTCAAACACCTCCAGCATGGGCTTGTAGAAGCTCTGGCCATAGGTCATGCCGCTGAAACCGTTGGCAGGCTGCTGGGCGTATGCCTTGACATAGGCATCAAACTCGGCAAGCGTCATGCCGCTGTATGCTTTCGCTGCAGCATAGGCGTGTATCATGTCGAAATGGTCGGGCAGTTTCTTGCCGTCCCTTACAAAGTCCCTTATTGCCTGTGCAGCCTCCTTCACGTCCTCCGGAGCTATGTCACGATAGTCTGGGTCGTCCAGTACACGGTATTCCAACATGTTATACTCGAAATACGTAGGATATAGTTCACCTACGAACGTACCATCCATATCAAACGTGGCGATACGGTCTTCCTCCTTTATATAATTAGTACTGCCCGGGTTCGTCACATCCTTTACATACTCCTGCAAGGCTGTCAGCGCCACGCACTGGTTCCACAGTGTGAAATACTCCTTCGTGGGCTTGACAACGGCAGCGTTATCATCATCCTTGTCGCACGATGTCAGTACAGTTGTGCCGCAGAATAAAAGGATGGCGGCCATCATCCATAGCTTTGCTTGTTTCTTCATGGTTCTTGTTCCTTTTGTGTTCTTCTTTGTATATTCCATCTGTTAATCTGTTTTGTCATACCGTTAGCAATACCGGTGGCATTTCGATTTTCGCCACAAAGATAATACTTTTTCGTGAGAAAACGAGCGGAAAGTATAAAAAAAACATAGTTTCCGCTGTTTTACTAACGAAATTAGCTTTCGATAGGTTGTTTTTATAACCCACCCTTATGTTTCGTATAAATCGTCCAGATGTATTTCTGCCTGAATGTCTCCCCAATATTCATTCCGAGTTAGACCATCGGTAGTAACCATAATGGAATGAATGGCTTTCTTTGTGCCTGTTACGGCTTGGAACACATTTCGTTTGCGGGCAAGTTCATCTGCATAATCGGAGGTGATGGTGTATGAATCCTTCGAGTATTTCATTTCGCATACATCAATTATTCCATCGTTTCGGTCTATAAGCAGGTCTATTTGAACTCCTGGCCTGCCGACATTCTCGTCTGGCAAACAACGCCATGCATATTCATTTGTCAGTATTCCACTGATGCCAAGCTTCTTTTTAATCTGCTCAATATGCCACAGGCAAGTGCGCTCAAATGCCAAACCGCACCAAGTGTTGTATTTTGGGGTTCCCAACATTGATTTCCAATAGTTTGAGCTTTGACGTACTCCGTCGATGTATTCGTAATAGAATAATGTATAATGGTCTATTAGCTGGAAGATGTCCGATTTTGTCCGATACCCCATCATGGCGTAACTACGGATAAAGCCACACCACTCCAAATCTTTCAGAATGTCAGAGAAGGCTCCATTATCTTCAAACTTTCCTGCCACCAACAGCTCTTGTCGAGTCATGCCCATCTTTTTCTTGGCCAATAACTCTATTACGCGAACGTAGGGTTCTGGTTTTTTGAATAATGAAGCATATAGCATCTCAAACTCATCATGCAGCTCTCCATCAGGCGAAAAAATCAGTCTGTCTATCTCGGCAGTTATGCTTGTTCCTTTTTGCAACAAACTCCAATAATATGGTACACCGCCAAATATCATATAGGCTTCCAACATCTGTTTGCGGTTCAATACAAGTCCTCTTGACAGAGCCAACTTCTCGCATAATCCCAAGGGAAATGGACTGAGAAAGATGCGATGGTTTAAGCGATTGTGCAGTCCGCCCTTATTCTTGATGATTTTCTTGACCATCCATGAGGTGCTGCTTCCGCATACCACAAAAACGATATCTTTTCGTGCTGATGCCCATCCGTTCCAAAACGATTCCAACTCTGACAGGAATCCAGAGCGTGGAGCATCCATCCATGGAAGCTCGTCAAGAAAAACAATCTTTTTGCCTTCATGCAGACTCATAATAAATCGTTTGAGTTCACTGAAAGCATCGCCCCAGTTGGTTAGTTCAGGGGTATCTTTCTGCCCATATTCTTTGAGTGCACGACGGAAACGCACCAACTGCTTTCTTGCAGTCAAATTTGCAGCACCGGTAAATTGGAAGTCGAATCGGTTATCAAAGGTTTCTCTGATTAGAAAAGTCTTGCCGACGCGACGCCTTCCATACACAGCAATGAATTGCGAATACTCTTCATAGAGAGCGTCTTGTAATACTTGTTTTTCTTTTTCTCGACCTATTAGCATGGCATCCGTTAATTTCGATTTTCGCCACAAAGATAATACTTTTTCGTGAGAAAACGAGCGGAAAGTATAAAAAAAACATAGTTTCCGCTGTTTTACGCCCGAAATTCCTTAGTTTTGCCATCGGAATATATACATTTCTCGGGGGGGTAAAAGCTATCATATTATGCGGTAATATGATAGCTTTTACCATATAATATGATAGCTTTTACCATGTAATATGATAGCTTTTACGACAAATATGTTTTTTTTTCAGAAAAAATGCGTAACTTTGCAGTTGAATAACATTTAAAATTTAGAAAACTATGGTTAATAGTACAACAACGCAATTGAATCCTGCACAAATTAATGTTCTCTCTCTGATGTCATATATCGACACCGAGCAGGAGCAGCAGGAATTGCAGGATATTCTCCTCCAGTTCTATCGAAAGAAAACCGATAGTCTCTTGCTTCAGTTCCAGCGTGAACATAATGTCACGCAACAGACACTTGACGAGTGGTCGAATATGCACGAAAGAACTCCTTACAACAAATGAAAATCGTTCTTGATACCAATTGCCTCGTCAATGTTATTATGCCAGGTTCGTTTAACAACGATATCTGGCAGACTTTCCGTGCTGGCAAATATATGCTTTGCGTCACTAACGAAATTTTGTTTGAGTATCACGAGATTTTAGCTAAACGCTACAACAATCTTATCGCAAATACTATATTGAAGGAATTGATGGAGACGCCCAACATTGAGTATGTAAATCCTGCCTATCGTTTTAATCTTATCACTGCTGACCCTGATGACAACAAGTTTGTGGACTGCGCAATATCTTCAGGTGCAACCTACATCGTGAGTAATGATCGTCATTTCAGTGAACTTCGGCATTACGATTTCCCGAAGGTTGATGTTCGCACGCTAACTGAGTTTCTCGGCATTGTAAGGACACTTTAACAACCGTAAACGATAGGTATCGTAAATTAATATAAACATGATTACAAGACTGACCAGACATTTTTATCAACGGACAGCGGTGATGCTGGCCGTGATGCTCATGACGATGACAGCGTGGGCGCAGACTGAATTGTTTAGCGGAGGCGAGGGAACGGTGGACAACCCGTACAAGATTACGACCGCCGACGACCTCAACAAGTTAGCCAAGGACGTAAACAACGGCACGAAGTACAAAGACACGTACTTTAAGCTGATGAACGATGTCAGCTACGAGCACACCAGTACATGGAATGACACTACAAGCACTGAGAACAACTTCACGCCTATCGGAAACTCCTCCACCAATTCATTCAGGGGCACGTTCGATGGTAACGATAAGTCCATCAGCGGTATTCGTATCTACAAGAATACGAAGACTGCAGACAGCCAGAATATAGGACTCTTCGGTGTTGTCCTCAGAGGTACTGTCAAGAACCTCACACTTACGGATACCCGCATCGTAGGCTATGGCTACACCGGTGGTATCGCCGGATATTGTAGCAGTAACAGTGTCATTGACAGCTGTATCGTCACCAGCACCGTGGCAGTCTATTCTGTTCAGCCAGGTGCCCTCCGTTTCGGCGGCATAACAGGCTATGCAAACAGCGAGACAGCCATCATAAGCAACAACACCAGCTCTGCCACCGTTGCCATTAAGGATGGTCTCACTGGTTGCGAGGGGTACGGCGGCATATTGGGAGGAGCAGCCCCAGGGGCTACGGTAAGTAACAACCTCGCCATTGGTGCAAAGGTAAAAGACAGCAGTGGCTGGGCAGGTGCCATCATGGGCTATAGCAACAATGGCGCAAGCCTTTCCAACAACTACTACACCAACTGCACGGTGAACGGCACCGCCAATGCCCTCAATGTGGGATGCCATGCTGCCGACATCACCGACAACGCCGCAGCCGTCAGCATCCACACGCTGACGCTTACCGACGGTATCACCACTACCACCGCCCCCTCTGTAAATATCAGCGGCACTGACTACTACGGCCATGGCACTGTACTCACCCTCGACAACGGTCAGCCTGCCGCTCCTGCGGGCTACACTTATCCCCTTATAGTAAACGGCACAAGCATGATTATCGACGGCGATACTCTTGTCATGCCTGCCGCCGACACCACCATCGGACTTGACACCGACCTTACGCTCATACCATGGGCGGGCAGCGGTACGGCAACCGACCCATACGTTATCAAATATACCTCGCAGCTTGACCAGCTGGCTGACAGCGTGAACAATGGCAATGCCTACAAGGACACCTACTTCCAGCTTGGTGCCGACCTGACATACGACCATACCACCGCATGGGACGACACCACGAGCATAGAGAATAACTACACCCCCATAGGCTATTACATTTCCACCAACTCTGCATGGAACCGCCCGTTCCGCGGTCACTTCGACGGCAAGAGCCATACTATCAGCGGCATCCGCATCTATGCAGGTGGCAGCGATACCAAGGTTGATGACAACAAGGGCATCTTCGGATGCATCAGCAAGAACGCCGTCGTGACGGGCATCACCCTTAACGATGCTCGCATCGTGGGCTATAGCAGGGTAGGCGGTATCGTGGGTTGTAATGATGGCGAAACCAGTTATTATGGCAACACCATTTATTATGGCGAAACCATTTATGACAACGACACCATTTATGACAATTCCCCTCAGGGCGGCACCATCACCAAATGTGTTGTCACCGACAGCGTTGCCATCCATATCGTTCAGCCAAACTTCTCCTACGGAGGCATCGTGGGTTATAACAGCGGTACCGTCACCCACTGCGTCAGCAGCGTGCAGATGAGCGCCGCCGCCGGCATCACGCCTAAATACTGCGGTGGCATAGCAGGCAGTAACTACAATCAGAAGATGATAACAAATCAGGCTATAGCCACGTTGGAGGACAATCTCGTCGTCGGTGCCGTCATCCCCTATGCCGCCAGCAGTGGAGGCTACAAATTCTACGGTGCCATTGCGTCAGAAATAGGCAGCACTACCCTCGGTCATGCCTCCTATGCCCGCAACTACTATTACGGTTGCACCGTGGCAGGCGTGGAGAATGCCACAGGGGTGGGCATAGCCCAGAATACCGGCAAGACGTCGATAGTCACCGACATCACTGACAAAGACGGAGCTGTGCCAGGCTATTTACTAACACTCCCTGACGGCATCTCTGCCAAGCCTGTCATTACCCATAATGACAGGAATTTCTGTGGGCAAGGTACAACTATTACCCTTACAGGCATGCAGACAGATACACTGCCTGTAGGCTATATCTATGAGGGATATATTGTAAATGATGAAGTCATCAGCGACTCGGTTTTCACCATGCCTGCTCAAAATACGACTGTTACTTCAGCCATAGTGTCTGTTTACCCTCTGATACTTGAGGATGGTATCTCTGCCACAACTGAACCGGCAATCACATTCGACGGTACACCTTACTATAGGGAAGGAACCACTATCACTCTGAGCGGACAGCCCGGGGTAGAGGAGGGATACATCTGTCCATACATGCTGAACGACAAGGCTTGCTATGTTTCAACATTCAAGATGCCCGCAGAAAATGTGACGGTCGGTTTAGGTGCACAGATTAAAGACTGGGCACAGCAGACCGACGGCAACAGCGCAGAGACGGCTTACGAGATATACACAACAGTGCAACTCGACCTGCTGGCGCAGCGTGTGAATAGCGGCATGAGCAGTTATAAAGGAAAGTATTTCCTTCTGATGAACGACCTCAGCTACGAGCACACCAGTGCATGGAATGACACTACAAGCACCGAGAACAACTACACTGCTATAGGATGTTCTTACTATGATGGCACTTATCACGATTATATGTTCTCCGGTCACTTCCTTGGCGATGGCCACACCATCAGCGGCATACGCATATATAAAAACGGTGACTTGCATGGACTCTTCGGCGTACTTGGTAAACGTGCTGAGGTGAGCGGCGTGACGCTGACAGACACCCGTATCAGTGCAGAAGAAAATGGTACTGGCGGCATCGTGGGCTATAACGATGGTGGTTCCGTAACTGACTGCCACATAGCGTCAGATGTCATGCTCCTCAGTTTGGATAGTTATGCCCAAAACTTCGGTGGCATTGTGGGTCATAATAATAGTGGCACCATTACCGACTGCACCAGTGCCGTCACTATCATGCTAGTGAGCAATGTCAACTGTGGTGATTGTTCCGGCAGTATCGTGGGTGGTAACGATCATGGTACCGTTACCAACTGTCGTGCCATCGGTGCTATCGTGCCTGCTAGCACAAGTGCTGGTGCTGTAGTGGGCGATAACCGCTCAAGCACCGTGAGCAACAATACTTACCACAGTTGCCTTGTAGGAACTAATGCTTTCAATATAGGTATAGGATATTGCGATGCAGATGACATAACTGGCGGCTCCGACTTATCTGGTAAGGCAGAACTTGACAATACCGCCCTGCACCTTTTCGACAACAGGGACAATACGGCGCTTATTGACGCCTACGCCGATCCGTCGGTGCATACGGCAAACGGCGGTTCCGCTCCAAAAGTGAGCAACATTGCGGTCACACTGCGCGGTCGCACGCTATACAAAGACGGCTCATGGAACACCATCTGTCTGCCGTTCGACGTTGAGATAGAGGGCAGCGTACTTGACGGTGCAGTGGCGCGTAAGCTGACCGCAACGAGCATCACAGGCGATGAGACAACAGGACAGACACTCCACCTCACCTTCGGCGATGCGGTGACGGAACTCAAGGCTGGCGTACCTTACATCATCAAGTGGGCAGAAGGCGACGACATCACCGACCCTGTATTCACCGGTAAGGCCATAAGCAACACTGAGCCAACCACCGTTACCAGTCAGGACGGCATGGTAAGTTTCATCGGTACATACGGCACCGTAAGCCTTGCTGCCAACGACAAGAGCAACATCTACTTCGGCTCTGCCAACAAACTGCTATGGCCTGACCAGAACGTGACCGTCGGTGCATGCCGCGCATACTTCAAGATAGGCGAGAACGATGCTGTCAATGCCAAGGGCATAACAGGATTCGTAATCGACTTCGGAGAGAACGACGAGGAGGCAACAGGAATAAATGAGGCGGCAGCTGATTCTTCACTCTTCACTCCTCACTCTTCACTTTCTGAATGGCACACCGTTGACGGCATCCGCCTCAATGGCAAGCCGTCGAAGAAGGGAATGTATATACATAATGGCAAGAAGGTAGTAGTAGAGTAATACCCCACCCCAACAGCTCTCTGAATTGAATGTTGTAATCTATTACGTAGTGTTGTTGGTTTTTTCGTTTTTTCTGAATTGTTTTTCTAAAACATCTTGCTTATTTGAAAAAATAATTGTACCTTTGCAAATGATTTGGAGAAATCAGACGGAAAAACAGAAAAATGTGTGTAAAGATACAAGCTCAAACAATATGAAATGCATGGCTTTGCCGTACTTTTCTATGAGCACACTGAAAGTGGGAATTAACAGGTCTCACCTGAATGCAACACTCATGAAATCCCCTAAACAAGCGCATGCGTGCACTGACATATAAAGACAGAGTCTTCTCCTGCTTTCGGGCAGGAGCAGGCTCTGTTTGTTTTTTAATGACGCAATATTAATAAATAAGACATAGCATTATCTGCAAAATTAAGAGCACAACACTAAGAATACAACATTTTACAAAATAAGAATAATGAAATCAATGAAAAAACTCTCGCTGTTGCGCGCAACTGTGGCGTTGTTCGCAATGGTCTTGCTTGCGTTCTCAGTGCAGACGGTGTCTGCTCAGGACCTGACTATCAGCAGTGATGCTGACTGGGAAACATTTGCAAGCAACGTGAACAACGGTACGTCCTACAGCGGACAGACCGTAAAGTTGGCTGCCGACATCAACGTAACTACGATGGTGGGAACGAGCAGCAACAAGTTCAAGGGCACGTTTGACGGTGCCGGACACAAAATCAACCTCGCCCTCACGGCATCAGAAGACTGCTGTGCACCGTTCCGTTACGTTGATGGTGCTACAATCTCCCTGCTTACCGTGACGGGAACAGTATCCACCGGCACCAATAAGTTTGGCGCGGGTCTTATTGCAGAGTCAAGAGGCAGCGTAACAGTCAAGAACTGCCGTAGCAGTGTGACCATCAGCGGTGACAGAAGCAGTTTAGATGACAAGGACGGCATCCACGGCGGCTTTGTGTCATTAGAGGAGGGTGGCAGCCTTACATTCATCAACTGCCTCTTCGACGGCAGCATCAGTGACCCGTCAGCCACCAACTGCGGCGGCTTCGTGGGTTGGCGCAGCAGTGCCTCGCTGACATTCACCAACTGCCTCATGGCAGGCACACTGAACATAGATGTTGACAACAACAGTGCTACCTTCAACTGCAACGGCTTGTCAACGCTTAACAACAGCTACTACATTACTTCGTACGGCGCTGTTCAGGGAACAGATGCCGGCAGCATGAGTAATGAGACTCTGCTCAGCAATCTTGGTTCTGGTTGGAAGCTCAGCGACGGTAAAATCATACCTCTTGTGAATACGAAGAGTCTTGTTCTTGCCACCATTGCAGGATTGAGACAATACTATATATATACAGGTTCTGCCATCAGCCTTGCCTATGTAGTAAAGGATTACGACGGCAACACACTTGTCAACGGTACCCACTACGATGCTGCCATCACCAAGAACGGCAGCACTGTAAGCGAGGTGAAGGACAATGGTACTTACACCCTGACCATCACCGCTCACGATGGCAGCGGCTACACAGGCAACCAGAGCGTTACATTCGAGGTGGCTGATTATGTTGAGATAGGTGATCCTGAAAGTTCAAGATCAGAATGTTATCTGCCTGTCAATATGTATTTCAAATCATCATTGACTCAACAGATTTTCACTGCTGAAGATATAGGAGCTGCAGGTGTTATCAATTCCCTTTCATTTGAATACCTTTACTCGCAGCCATTCTCTCTGGATGGTATTCAAATCTACATGAAGACCGTGGGTAACAAGTCATCGTTTAGCAGCTATAAGGACATGGTATCCGTAAGTGCTTCCGACGACAAGGTATGGGAAGGTACGTTCTCTGCCACAGGAGCCGGTTGGGTTACGATAGATTTTGGTACTCCTTTCTATTATGACGGAACGGAAAACCTGCTGGTATGCTTCTATGATCCTGTAACAGACAGTTTCCCTGGCAGTTCATACGAGTTCCGTGTTACCAATACAACAGATAATATGGCAATTAGCTATTACGGTGATAGTCATGTTCCTGATTTGAATGACTTGTCAGATTTCTCAGGAAGCAATGGTTTGTATAGCTATCGCAACAATATACGTTTTGGTTTTGATGCCAGTCCTATAGACTTTCCTTCATCATTTGAGGTAACGGATATAACCGCCCATGAGGCAACACTGACATGGACCGGCGGCACAGGTACTTATAACGTAGAGTATAAGAAGACAGAAGACACTGAGTGGACCTCAGCTATCACCAATACTAATGAAACTTCCCTGACTCTGACAAATCTTGCACAAGATGCAGAATATGTTGTTCGTGTGCAGTCTGTTAAAGGTGAAGAGGTAAGTATTTGGAAGAAAAATAGTTTCACAACACTTGTCACTGCCCCAAGACCTACAAACCTTGCCGTAATGCTCACAGAAGGCAATGCAACAGAGGCAACACTGGGCTGGACTGAGAACGGCAGCGCAACATCGTGGGAGATATGCTTGAATGACAATGAGACTTCTGTCATCACTGCAACAACCAATCCATATACTGTGACAAACCTTACTCCAGAGGCAACCTATACAGCCAAGGTACGTGCAGTCAGCAGTGATGAAGAAAAGAGCAATTGGAGCGACGCCGTGACTTTTGAACCTACAGAAAAGAGGGCTATTGGCATTGGTGCGAAAGACAACTCTATATATTTGCCATTATATGATAACTTCAAATACTCTCTGACGCAACAGATTTACACGGCGGAAGAGTTTGGTGAGAAAGGATTGATTGAGAGCATCGACTTCAAGAGTGTCAGTGGTGATGACTGCACACGCAACATCGATATCTACATGGTAAGCACTGACAAGACTGAATTTGACGGATATGATGATAGGATTAGTGTCTCTGCCGATGATCTTGTATTCAGCGGAGAAGTGCAGTTTGCAACAGGTTCATGGACTGAGATAGTTCTTGACAAACCTTTCCTACATGACGGCGAGAGCAATGTTGCCTTGATTGTTGATGACAATACTGGCGGTTACATAAACAATTACAATAGTTTCTTAGTCTATAAAACCGAAGATGTACCGTCGTCAATATACCTTTATAGTGATGATACAAACAATAATCCTGCTAACCCAGAAGGCTACGGAAGCTATTTAGGGAATTTCAAAAATGCCATACGCTTGCGTAAGAGTATTGGTGGCGTGCAATACCCAACCGAGTTGGTGGTTTCTGGGATAGGATTTAATAGCGTGAAATTGAGCTGGAAGGATAACTGCCTCCCTGCGGCACAGAAATGGGTTGTGGCATACAAGACATCAAGTGATGAAGACTTCAGTGAGGTGACAGTCTCAGAGAATCCTTTCTTGTTGACTGGACTTTCTCCTGAAATAGAATATACCGTGAAGATACGTCCTGTAGTTGATGACGAGACAATAATAAAGTGGAGCAGGTCAATCACCTTCACTACTCGGGTACAATATCCGGCTCCTGCGGACATTGTTGCTAACAATGTAAAATGCAATTCTGCCTCTGTCAGTTGGACGGGCAACGATGAAGCCACGAGCTACAACCTGCGATATACCACAGATATTGCAGACGACTTCTTTGAAGATTTTGAGAACGGTCTTAGTAACTGGACGGTTATTCGTAATGGTGAAGGCAGTGAAGAAACAGATTGGCGTATAGTAGATCCTGAAGACTTTTACAGTTCCTTCCCATCTGCACATAGTGGCAATAGTGCCGTCTTATCAAGAAGCTATAGTAGTAGTAAAGGATACAATGTAGACAACTGGCTCATCAGTCCACAGGTTAACCTGGGTAGCACCATGACATTCTGGATGTTTGGTAATCCGAGTTATCCAGAGCATTATGAAGTCTATGTATCTACGACCACCACTGACCTTGATGCCTTTACAAAGGTATATGAGTCAGACGAAGCTTTTAATGATTGGACTCTGAAGACTGTTGACCTGAGCGCATACGCTGGACAGAAAGGCTATGTTGCTTTCCGTAACAACGACTATGATGCAGACTACCTCTTCATCGACGATGTTAGCATTACAGCCTCGCCTACGGAAACCGCCGAATGGACGACAGTCAACAACGTTACCAACCCCTATAGCATCGAGGGACTTACACCCAATACCGCATGTACTGTAGAGGTTCAGGCCGTATATGCCGACGGTGAGAGCAAATGGTCTTCAACTAATTTTAAAACACTTGACCTCGACGCCGCTCCTTTCAATCTGCAGGCTACAGATGTCACTGCCAACACTGTCACCCTTGACTGGGATGGTGTGCAGGATAGTTACAACGTGAGGTATCGCAAAAATAGTGTTGTCTATTCCACGCTCTTCAATTCATCTGAGGATAGAGAGGGATGGAATTATAATATGTCTATCTATGGCGTGGAAGACACGGTTAATAATATATCAGGCGATGACAACTACCTCCTTGCAATGGGTTGGAATTCGACTGATGAACAATTTATTATTTCTCCTAAACTTCCCGCATACCCAAGTGGAAGTATCCTTGAGTTCTACCACTTCTATTTCAATTACGAAAACACCTTCCAGGTAGGTTACTCGACCACAACCAATGAGACTGAGGCCTTCACATGGAGTGAACCTATAGAGACTGTATATTACAATGACGCATATTCCGTTAAATTCAGCGAGGTGCTTCCTGACGGTGTCAAGTACATTGCCTTCAAGGCTACTGCCGAAGATCAAGATCATTGCATCTTCATTGATAACCTCAAGATTTACAAAGGTGGAGTTTCTGATGATGAATGGAATGATGTCAATGCCAATACCAATACACTCGCCATCACTGAACTTGCTCCCAATACCAACTACGAATGGCAGGTACAGGGCATCTACAATGGCGAGCCTACCGAATGGTCTAAGGCAGCCACCTTCGCAACGGATGTTTTAGAGATTCAGCTGGCCAACAATTCAACAGACAATGCCATGCTCGTTGAGACGAACAACGGTAAGGAGGTCAACGTCACACTCTCCGGTCGCACTCTCTACAAGGACGGCAAGTGGAATACTATCTGTCTGCCATTTGATGTTGACCTGACCGATGAGAACAGCCCGCTCTACGGAGCTGACGCTCGTGAGCTGGAAGAAGCAAGCATCACTGGTGATGAGGAGACCGGACACACACTCCACCTCTCATTCAGCGAAGCAGTGACGACGCTTGAGGCTGGCGTACCATACATCATCAAGTGGACAGAGGGTGACAACATCACCGACCCTGTATTCCCCAACGTGACGATAAGCAACACCTACGAAGGCTTTGACAACGGTGTTGCAGGCGACTACCGCGTG
>CAMNCV010000042.1 GCA_946534585.1 uncultured Prevotellaceae bacterium | reverse complement strand
GCATTGACGACTGAGTCTATATGGTGGGCACGCCGCAAGTCATCCATGCTGATATGCGCAATTCTGCAGATCTCCTCATCTGAGGCATTGCCCTGACGGTTAAGCAGACCACCTACAAGCGTCTTGGCAGGGGTAAGATAACGTGCCGTAAAGAGTGACTTGTGCTTTTCCACGTCATCTGCCACACGTTTCTTCATCTTGTCGAGCGCAAGCAGACTGTATGCTATTGGTTCGGAAGCCATGGCATAGACCGATGAGTTTATGCGTTCCATGTCGTATGGCACGCCCATGATATAGTTCTTGCTCGTTATCTTCTCATTCATCAGTTCCTCGGCAAAAGCCTCAATCCTGGCAATCTCACTCTCTGTGTAAGGTTTGTTTCTTACGGAATCGAGGTGCAGTTCCCTGTGAATGCCCATCTCAATGGTGATGGACTTCACCACCAGCGAAGCATTATTGCTCGGATTCTTATCGTATGCCTCAATGGCACTGCTCAACTTTGAGTAGAGCGTGCGCAGGTTGCTCTCCATAAACGGCGGAGTGAGGTAAGACACCAGCGATGCGTATGTGCGGCGCTTGGCTATCATTCCTTCGCCCACATTGCCTATAGTATATAGGTAGAAGTGCGGAAGCGAACCGACCAGACGGTCGCTCCAGCAGTTCTGCGACAATGCCACCTGCTTGCCGGGCGTATATTCAAGCGAACCGTGGGTACCGAAATGAATCAGGGCATCAGCCTTGAAACCTTGCTGTATCCACAGATACTGTGCTATGTAAGGATATGGCGGTGCACTCTCAGTGCCGTGTACCATCTTAAATGAATCACTGCCTGTGCCGGCTGGCATCTGTGGCATCAGTACGATATTGCCAAAACGGATGACAGGCAAGCCAAGTGTTTCGGAATCTTTTGCCAGATAGTTGCCTGGGAATTTGCCATTGACACTATTCATTTCCTTACGCATCTTGTCAGAGAACAGAGTGTCAGTCCAAGAGTCAAAATCCTTTTTGCTGACAAGTTGCGGGTTGCCTTCACTCAGGAATTTCGCCTGCGCACCCTCTGCATAAGTGCCGAAGACACTGCCGGAGTGCTGAATCATCTGTGCCAGAGCATCCGCCGTTGCCGGCAGTCCCTGCACATTGTAGCCTTCCTCGCGCATCCTAACCAGCATGTTATAGAGTGAAGGAACCACCTCCAACCCTGATGCAGTAAGGGCATTCGAGCCAGGACCTTTGAAATAGACTATCGCTACCTTCTTGTCTTTGTTGGCGATGTGTTTAAGCGCTATATGCTTGTTTACAGCAGCAACGAATGTTTTCAGGCGTTCAGGAATAGTATATGCTTCGGGAAGTCCGTCCTTTCCTTCGCGAATGGCAAACAATACGAACGGACGAATCATTCCGTCAATCTCTGGAGTGATGATGCTTTGCGAGAAGAAACCGCCCTGCATGCCTTTCTTATCATCTTCCCAGTCGGCAGTCATACGGTTTACGTTGACTGTTGAGAAAAGCGGGATATTCTGCTTTTTCAGATATTCCACGGCAAAGTCGCCAATACGTCCGTGCGCCATGTTGATTATGGCCGACGGGTTGATGCTGTCTATGGCATTTGTCTTTATCAACGCGGCAAGGTTTCTTGTAGCATACACCACGTCGCCCGATGCTTCCAGCGCACTGATAAGGTCGGTGGCATCGCCCATCATACCGCTTATGATGATGCGTGGTGCATCAGCTTTATGCAGATTGTTTTCTGTAAGGAATACGTTGTAGTCCTTTATGCTTGCAAATCCGAGTTCCTCACCATTCGCATCCTTAAGGTTTGGATGATAGAGCAGTGGTTCATTACGCTCCTCCACAGGCTCGACATCATTTACGAAAAACAGTTTCCCGTCCACATCGTTGCGCAGGTAGTTGAGGAAACTACGGTAGTTCTTCCTGCCACCGGCAGAAAGGTACTGTTTCAAGGAATCTACATCCCATTCGTCAAGGCTCACAATGTTGTTTGCCGGGTTCGTGGCTTGCGTGGTCAGCACCTTCAAACCTTTTTCGGTCAGTTCCTGAATCCTTGTGCGCTGTTCCTCGGTTATGCGCAGTCCCATGCCGTTGATGAGTACCACATCATAGTCGTCCCATGAATCAATATCGTCAAGCGGTGCTTCATGCAGACGTATGAAGCTATTGTCATTGGCCTTGGATATCTCGCCCATCGTAATTACCTGATAGTTGACGAAGGCGATATCCGTGCGACCGCACATAGAACGCCAGAATGCGGCAAAGGCTGTGACAAGAATCACAGCCAGTATGCCAAGGAATATATACTTTTTCTTCAATCTTATCTTTCTCATGAATTAATGTGTTTTTAAGGAGTTAAGGAGTTAAGGAGTTAAGGAGACAAGACATTACGTATAGTTGTTGACTGGCTGTCACATTTGTCTTCGCTCGGCGCTTGCGACGCTTTGCTTGCAAAGAACTACTGACTACTAACTACTGACTACTTAACGGTTAATCCTCAGAATAGCTTCTGCAGGTCTATTGACACCCCGACCGTCAATGTAGTTCCGAGGGTGACGGGTGAGTTCGCATAATAATTATCTGGCTTGTAGTTGAAGAGGTTGTCCACGGCACAATTGATATTGATACCTTTGAGTATTCTCTGTGACAGACTCAACTTCCAGATAGAATAACCATCGTAATGCGTCTTGGTCATCTCATCCAGTTCTGTGGATGCGTATTCCGTTACGTCAACCGCCGACAGGAAACGTCCCGACAAAGCCACATAAAGACCGTATTTCTCAGTAAACTGACGGTCGTAGTCTATTCGCCATGTCAGGGAATGTGGGCGAGCCGCCGTAAGGTCGGGCTGTCCTTTCTTCACTATGTTCTTTGTGAAAGCGTATGACACCTTTGCACCTATACCGTTCTGGTGGTGCAGTTGCACACTGGCATCCGCCCCTGCTATCTGCTGGTTGGCGATGTTGGTATACATCTGAGCCGTCTTTCCGTCACGCTGCACGGTCGCCGTGGTTATGTAGTTGTTGAAGAAATTATAATAGCCCGTTGCAGTAAGACAATACTTTAGATTGTCGCTTACTGAACCGTGGTTGGTCCATGAAAGAGAGAAATTGTGGTTCGTCTCGCACTTCAGGTCGGTATTACCATAAATCATGAATATACCGCCCATGAAGAAGTCCATGTAGAGTTCCTTGAGCGACGGAGCACGGAAACCAGAAGCGTATGAGACGCGTATCTGGTGCTTGCCAGTCTTATACATGGCTGCCAACTTCCACGTGGGCCTGCCTTTCTTTGCGGCAGAGAAATAATCGTAGCGCAGTCCGCCTATGATGTCCCAGTGGTCGGAGGGAGTGTAGTCCCACTGTGCAAAGATGTCGCAGCTGTTTTGCGAGCGGTGGTTGTTGTCCTCTGAAAACTGATATGTCATCATATAGTCGTTCATGTAGTCTGCTCCTGCTGTGAACTGCGATTTCCATGACGGCATGTGGAGATTGTATAGCGCACGGCATATATTCTGACGGTTGGAATAGTCGCGGATATCCTTGTCTGTAAGCATGTTCAGGTCTGACTTGTCGTACTGGTCAAAGCTGTATGCCACCTCAAGGTCTTGCTGAGCATTGATTTTCCAGTTTAACTTCAGTCCGTCACTCACGTCGCGGTAGCGCTCATGGCTCACAGTGCCTGACTCCCTCTCACGAAAGAAGTATCCTATCCTGCCTGTCAACCTCAGCGCATCTGACAGTTTCCACGTCAAGCGTTCCTTCACGTTGTATGACTTGCCTCCATAAGTAGGGAGCGATGAGTTCTCGCCCAGGTCCAGTGCTTTGGCATCGGTCATTTGGAATGTGGTCAACGAGTTAATTCGGCCGATATTGAAGTCTGCACTCGCACCGTGACGCCATTCCTTGGTGGCTCCCTCATAGCGGCTGTTCACATTGGCAGCCCATTTGTCGGAAGGTCCCTTTGTTATTATGTTGACGACCCCGCCCATTGCCGATGAACCGTAGAGTGTGGAGGCTGCACCCTTCACTATCTCTATGCGCTCGATGCTGGAGAGGTTGAGACGCGAGAAGTCAACATTGTCCATTGATTCTCCCGCCATTCTTTCGCCATCTACGAGAAAGAGTATGTTGTTTCCATCGTAACCGCCCATGTTGAGCACCTGCTGCCCCATGGAGTAAGTAAATTCCAAACCAGGGATTTCCTGCTGCAGCATATCCTTGATATTGGTGGCATCTGCCTTCTGTATGTCGTCTGCCGTTATCACACGTGTCACCACGGGAATGTCGAGGAGCGGTTTCGGAGTGCGGGTGGCTGTTACCACGACCGTCTCCAGCCCGAGCGGGTCTTTGTTCCACGTTACACAGTCGTCTGACTCATTTTCTGCATACGCCGCACCGGTGGAAAGCAGTGCGGCCGCAAATATGACATATATCTTCTTCATTTCTCAAACATCGGGTACTTGTAGTTCACGGTCATCCATCCCTTTATCTGATAACTGTCTGTGCTCATGAAGTTGGCAAGTTGAATGGCGGCGTATGTGCCATCGGCAAGGCGCAGCAGCATCACGTTGTCATGCATGGTGTAGCTGGGCGGCATGCTACTGGTGTCAACTTCCACCCACTTGCCTATTTCTGTGTTCTTGTGTCCTGGGGCATATGTGAGCCAGCCCTCCATCATGTGTGACATATCGATGGTGACAGATTGTTCGCTCTCCTCATCTTCTATCCAGTCTCCGCCCATGGGCAGTCCGGCAGCCTCCAGTTCTTCTATGCTGTGATAGTCTGTCATCATAACTGCCGCTCCGTTGGTCTTTACGTCATAGCGGTGCTGGGCAATGTCCCACTGCTCAGGGACACCGGTCTCCGTCAGGTCATCTATGTTTATGGTTGACGTGGTGATGGTGGGCGTGGGGGTGTGCAAGTTGATGTAAACCCACTTGGCGTAGTCGGTGGCATCAATATAATACTGTCCTTCCTGCACTGCTACCTCAGGACTGTCGTATGCGCCTTCCAATACATCACAGGCTGGGAACAGTCCCGCAAGCGAGACCATTCCCAGCACGTTAAACAGTTGTTTGCGTATATTCATCATTCTCATTTGCTCTGTGACTCCGCGAGAACCTCATCAAAGTCTGCCGCATTGAAATAAACAGTTGTTCCACCCATTACGGCTGGGACAGAGAATGTTGCCACAAGGGCACCGTCGGTCAGTGTGCCTTCGAATGTTGCAGCATATTCCTTTGACTCGCCGCCGTTCATGCCCGGCATGAGAGTCTTGCCTTCGGCAGAGAGAGTGAATGAACCGTCATCGTTCTTTGTCACGCTGACGGTCTCGAATGTGAATGCACCCCATGTCTCTGACGTATAACTCAGGCTGGCAGCATCGAGAGCATCGTTGGCCTTGATGACCACCTTCTCATTTGCCGTTGGCTGATAGTGCTGGAAATACTTACTGTTGACATATGTACCGCCCTTGTATGTGCCGTCGATTGCAGCCGCCATAGGCATCTCACCCACGGTAACGTTGAGCACGGTGCCGCCCATGACTGACGGAATGCTGATGGTGAATGTCTTAGCACTGTTGGCAATGTTTCCTGTAATGGTGGCATCGTAGTCCTTGACACCTCCGTGGCCGGCCATCGTGATGGTGCCGCTGCCGATGAGGCTATAGCTGCCGTCGGCATTCTTCTTGAGCTCGCTGACAGTAAATGTGCCGTCGCCCCATGTATCGGAGTGGAATGTAGCCTTGCTGTCGCTTACATTCAGTGTCTCGCCAGCATCAAACATGCTGCCGTAGCCAAACACCACCTTGCTCCATGTGTTGAATGTCTGTGCGGTGAACTTGTCCTCTACGACATCTTCATCACTTGAGCATGATGTGAACACTGAGAACAGCATGACAGCTGCCACCATTGAGAATAGAGTTTTTTTCATCTTCTTGATTTCTGTTTCTATTATTTATTTTATTAATGTTGAACTAACACTTTTTACCTTTTTACATGCTTGTTGAAATTGCGGTGCAAAGGTACTATGATTTAGCAACATACGCAATGCCTAAAAATGAGTAAATAATCATCGCGTTTCTGTAAAAAGTCTGTATGCATTAACCGTATTTAGGTATTTGCGACAATTGTTTTTTTGACA
>CAMNCV010000041.1 GCA_946534585.1 uncultured Prevotellaceae bacterium | reverse complement strand
AAAAATGGTCGGATATTTTGAGGAAATCGGGTGCAGAATGTGCAGTACATGCTCATAATGTTTCCCAAATGTTTCCCAGATTCGCCGTAACGTGCTGATAATCAGCTCTCGTTAGCCGCCGCCCAGGCTGCAGTAGAGGAGTAATTGTCAATCTTACATATAATAAGGGACTTGTTCACTCTGAGCAAGTCCCTTTTTTGTTACTCATATAACTCCTGATGTTTTTTGAACAAAAACATAACACATGTGTTATTCTGTGGTTTTATTTGCTGATTCAGCATTATTTTTGTATCTTTGTCGTGGAATTAGCAAAGATATAGCTTGTCAAATGATGACCATCCGAAACATGTATGTAAAAATGATTGATTTATCATTTTTTTGCAAATTAATGATGTTTTTTTTGGCAGTTAAAGAATTTTTATTTAATTTTGCGACAAAATTGTACGAATCAGAGGTTTAGAATGATTATTATAAAAAACCATTAAAAACTGCATCCGTCATAAGGTTCTTCCAAAAGAACTCTACGTAAAGGAGTATTGTGAAATACATAGAAAGACTGCTACGAAACAACTAATTTTGAAACTACGAAAAACTAATATATTAATAAACAAATCCAAAACATTTATGAAAAAATTTTTTACTCTTGCTAGCATGGCATTATTTGCCATGAGTATGGACGCACAGGACGTCTACAATGCTATCGCAGACGGCAAACTGGCTTCGGAATTTGCAGCCGTAGCCGGTGAGAATGGTGGCGTTGCCAACAATTCTGCTGATGGAAAGTCGATAGTTACCATTACTAAGGGAAAGGCTACTGTGACGGCTGTCGGTGGTACTACACCAGCTAATGATGAAACTATTGGTGGTGGTGCCCAGCAGATAGTTCCCGGTGCTGCCGTAGAGGGTAAAGAAAATACCTATGAGGTAGCTTCTGTAGGTGCATGGAACGACATTAACTGGGGTCTGAAGAATCAGGGCGACATCGATTTCTGGTATATTACAGGTACTGGCAATCCATACGTTGACATGCTTTGTGTTCAGAATAGTAAGGACGATGTATTGGTGCCCAACAGCTACAAGGCAGACTATGTATATTATAATCCCGACGGATCACTGGGCATGCCTATTACCGGTCTTTACTACAAGTTTACGGCCTCTGCTGCCGGTGCTTTCAAGGTAAAAGTGTGGGCCAACAAAGGTAACCGCCAGACTTTCGTCGTGAATGCTAAAACCATGAAGGCCGAGCGTCTGTTGGCTTCTGGCTATATCAATGGTGTGAACGATGCTGATGGCAAAAAGAAACTGCTGACCGTTGAGCAGGTTGACTCTGTACACCATGTTTATATTTATAGCAAATATGAGGCTGCCGTTGCGAAAGGAAAGGCGGATGACGAAACTCAGGAGGCTTTTGAACAGAGAATTGCTGATTTGAAGGCTGCTGCTGACGCTGATTCTATTACCAATCAGTATGTTATCGGTAATGGTGGTCAGTTCTTCTGGGGCTGGCTGACCTTCGACGTTGAGGCAGGTGAGGAGTACTGGGTATTCCAGCACTCGTCACAGATTGGCTTTGGTGGCTTTGAGTTCCATGAGGGCAAGACTGCTGACGAACTGATTAACGGTATTGAGGCAGCTTATGTCTATACCACCAACTTCTCTACTTACGAGGATGAAACAACTGGTGAGCGTGTCACTTGGAAGGGTGAGAAGGCTGTTGGCGCTGGTATGTTTACCAGCACAGAAGAGGAAGGTGCCCCGTTTGGTGATTACTTCCAGAACGATGGTTCTGCTATACGCACCAGCTATTGTCTGCTGCCTGAGGATGTTTTGGCACACTCTGCCAAAACCCATGAGCTGACCATTGCTTTCTGGGTTAGCGCAGAGGGCTTTACTCCTGATCAGTATACTTATGCTCCAATGTTTACTGCATATTCTGGGCAAAATAGTACTAACTCATGGCCAATGCTTGCTCTTCAGAGTCGCGGCTTTGCACAGGTTAACTGTGCAGGTTGGTCTGACTTCACTGGTGCTAATAATGTAACTGGAAAAAACAGTGTTTATAACACCAACGCTTGGGAGGCTAACGACAACAACTATACTAATGGAGGAAACTGGCTGGAAGACCAGAAGTGGCACTACTATACCGCTGTGTTTACAGACACTAACGTCAAGATTTTCCTTGATGGCGATGTGAAGAACGAGTGGAATATTGACGGAACAAGCGATGGTCAGGTAATTAGTGGTCTCTTTACCAACGGTGCAGAACTGAAGTATGTATGTTTGGGTGGTAACCAGGCTTGGGATTGGAACGACAACGATGCTCCTTTCCGTTTTGCCCGTCTGCTCATCAAAAACAGCAAGATGACTGCTGGTGAAATCAAGGCTCAGATGCAGGCAGATTTCCCAGGCTATGCCGAGTATTTGGCTGGTGGTGACAAGGGAGATGTAAACGGCGATAATGACATCACCATGGCGGATGCTAATGCAGTGGTGAACTATTTCCTCGCTACAAACAAGCCGGAGGACTTCGATGTGGAGAGCGCTGACGTGAATGGTGACGGCTCAATCACCATGGCGGACGCCAACCAGATAGTGAACATGTTCCTGGGAGTAAAGAAGTAAAAGAATTAAAGAATTGAAGAATTGAAAATCCAGAACGGCAAGAAGATGCTTCAGTAATATTTTTTTACACTACAATAATGAAACGGAGCATACCGGAAAGGTGTGCTCCGTTTACAGACTAAAACAAACAACATGACGAAGAAAACTTTTTCAATAGCAACGATGTTCTGTATGGCCACAATGGCCGGGGCACAGAGCATCGACTTTAACTTCAGCAATGCACAGGACGACGTTAAGTGTGAACCTGGCTATGTGGCATGGAATGTTCCTCATGCTGCCAGCAGTTCGATGACTCTTGACAACGGACTAAATGTGACCATTGCTGCAACGGGCAATGCGGACATATTACGAGACCAGTGGCACAAGAATACCTGTCAGTGGGGCCAAAAAGACAATCTGACTGGTAACCGCCTGTTTGGCGACGGTGCGGTGGCGTTTATCGCTGATGGTGACAATACACCTAATCAGACCACCATACCTACCAGTATCGCAGTGACCATCAAAGGACTATCAGTTGGACTACATTCCGTAGCTGCTTATCACATCTGGAAGGATGAAAAGTCGGAAACCCTTGATATGCCTACCATCAAGGTTGACATAGAGCGCACAGACTATGAGGAGACGTCAAAGGTAGTTGGCGACGAGGAGGTAATCGAACGCACGGAAAAGAAAACCACCTTGCCAGGACAGACAGGTGTGCCATACGTGAACATAATAAATACCAAGGGTGCTCTCAAGATGGCTGACTGCACCTTCTCCTATGTTGAGTTTGAGATAGTGCAACAAGGACAGCCTGTGACTCTTACCTATACTACAGAGGTGGAGGAAGGCAAAGAGTATCAGACTACCTGTGTGATGCTCAACGGATTGCTGATAGACCGTTCTCCACTTATTGCCATGGATCCTGTGCCCAGCAATATGGACTATCATATCGATGCTGACAACGGCTCATATACCTTGGAATGGGCTGGCAGCACGGTAGCTGTGAAGCATCGACTGTTCTATGGAACAGATGCATCGGAAGTGGAGAATGCTACCACATATCAATACGAAGGCACAGAGACGACATACACACTGAGCAATCTGAACAGCTCGAATACTTACTACTGGCGAGTAGACGAGGTAGATGCCACAGGTCGTGTATTCAAAGGCAATGTATGGTCGTTCCGTCCACGCCAGTTGGCATTCCCTGAGGCTGAAGGTTATGGCCGCTATGCTATCGGTGGACGTGGCGGTATAGTATATCATGTAACAAACCTCAGCGGTGATGTCAACACAGAGGGTTCTTTGCTTTATGGATTGGTTAATGTAAATCAGCCACGCTATATCGTTTTCGATGTCAGTGGTACCATCGAACTCGACTTTGAGTCATATTTCGTCAAGCCTTATGCCTATATTGCAGGTCAGACAGCACCAGGTAAGGGTATCTGTATCAAGGCCTCAAATATCAACATAGGCTCTGACGTCATTGCCCGCCATATCCGTTTCAAGCGCGGATTGGGTGTCTATGGCGAAAATACAGGTAACGCTATGGGTATGAGTGGTGCCAACCACGCTATCGTAGACCATTGCACAGCCACTTGGGGTACGGACGAAACCGTCTCTGGACGTGGCGCACAGAATATCTCGTTCCAGTATAGTGGAATCTTCGAGGCTCTGGGTATAGCAGGCCATAAGAACTATACAGATGGCACCAACCATGGCTATGCTGCCACTATTGACGGAAACATCGGGTCATGGCACCACAACCTGTTGGCCAACTGCGCAGGACGTAACTGGTCAATGGGTGGCGGTATGGATGCTCAGAACCGCCCAATCGGTGGACTGGACCTCTTCAATAACGTATGCTACAACTGGAACGCGCGTACCACAGATGGTAACTGCCACGCTGTGAACTTCGTGAATAACTATTATAAAATGGGAGCGGACACCAAGCGCACAGAGCTCTTTATCATGGATTTTGAACTGGCTACCGACGTAGCTGATAACCGTACTAATACAGGATATGTCAGTGGCAACATTCGCGAAAATAAGAATCACACCCAAACCACCGACAAGAAAGGCGATACTTATAAGGCAACTGGCTATGTTCCTACTGACTATGACTATCTGGTCAATAAGCCACTGTTCTCATCCTATGCAGAAATCCATTCGGCTAAGGATGCTATGAAGATTGTAACCAGTTATGCAGGTGCTACAATGCCTCAGCGTGATGAGCAGCATCTGAGAATAGTGAAAGAAACACTCAACGGTACGCATACTTATACAGGCTCCAAGTCTGGTATCAAAGGTGAAATAGACAACGAGGCCGATATCACAGAGCATGCTGCAGGTAATGGCTGGGAGGAATATCCAGAGGAGCGTCGTGCTGCCGACTGGGATACAGACCAGGACGGTATGCCAAACTGGTGGGAGCAGATGATTGGCAGCAATGCAAACGTTGCTAACCAAAACGATGATCCTAACGGTGACGGCTGGACACTGTTAGAAGACTATCTCGACTTCATGGCGCACCCTTATTTGATGGTAAAGTCTGGAGAGACAAGCACTATAGACGTGAAGCCTTACTTTGCCGGATTCTATGGTCAGAATAGTGCTTACGGCAAAGTGACGCCTACCTATAGCGTAAGTTCTGAAGATGGGCTCTTTACTGCCAGTGTTAATGGTTCTACAGTAACAGTAGTGAGTCAGCAAAATGTGGGATATGGTAATGTTAATGTTACAGTGAACGATGGAGAAACAACATGGAGTCAGCGCTTTGGCGTTGCCGTGACAGGCACTTCAACAGGAATCCAGACAGTCAATTTCGCTGATAAATCCTCTGATGTAGCTCCATTGTACGACCTTCAAGGACGTAAGGTAGAGCAACCCACGAAGAGTGGTGTGTATATTCAGAAAGGAAAGAAAATCATCGTGGAATAATCCCTCAGGAGTAACTTCCTTGTTTCATAAAAATAAAATGAGAAATGCAGCCTGAATAAGGCTGCATTTCTCATTTTATTTAGAATTAATATTTTCATTACTCAACTTTCGCGAGTAAAACTTGCTCTGCTTCAAATATATTTACATCAGTTTTCCTTTAGCTGCAAGTGTGTCATAATTGTTGTTCAGGTTACGCCAATCCGTCTTGGTCTGAGGGTTGATGCCATTGATGTACTTCTCGATATTTGTATAGCCATCACCATTGCAGTCTTTTACTGCGTCGGAGGGGTCGTTGGGATTCAGATCATACTGTTTCTCCCACTCGTCGGGCATACCGTCAGCATCGGTGTCGATATATGGTTCCCAAGACTTGTACTCTGGATAGCCGCCCATCTGTCGTGGATCGGTGATAATACCTTGCTTGTAAGAATCTTGTGCCAGACGACGATACTTGAAGTAGCCTTGCTCGTTCTGTGACTTCTTGTGTAGCCCCCACATGTCACCATAAGGATTTTGCTTAACACCAGTCTTTTTCTCAATCTTAGCCAACTCCTTCTCGTAGTCCTTCACATAGTAAGCCTGACCAGTGCGAACCTCCTCGCAGATGCGCTCGTCAACGATATCACGGCAGGGAATTGTAGCACCAGCATTAGCAAGTACCCATTCAAAAGCCTGTTCTGCACCCATCACCTTTATGTATGGCATGGCGAATGGCTCGTTGGAACGCATGAGTGCTTTCTCCGTTGGATCCATCTCTCCGTCTTTGTCGGCAGTCTGAATACCACCGTTCCAGTTGTCCTTCGTGATCTCTGGATATCCCTCCATGATATTGCCTTCGGCATAGATACGACCGAACTGCTTGAAGGGAAAGAGACCCTCTGAACGGCTCTCACTCTTGATGATACGGTGTCCTACAGGTGTGTTCTTTGGAGTCAGCGGACCTGGCTTGTAGTAGTTATTGATGAAGTTTGACATGGTGCTGAATTCGCCACCGTCTGCCGTACGGTGTACCCAGTTATATACTACATTATTTATATAGTTGAATACACCTCCCCAGCCAATACTTGGGTTACGACCGGTATTGTCAGCCCAGAGGTTACGCATGAACGTAGTGTTCTCGCCTCCAATTGTTGAACCGAAAGCGTGGTTCCAGGTGTCAAGTGCTTTCGCACTGATGGTGTTTTGGATGGTCACATTGACTGTAGGTTCCTTGCGGTTCGGTTTTCCATCGTGCATGTCAAACATGTGACGGTAGAAGGAGATGTTCTCGTCGAGTCCCCACTCACAAGAGCAGTGGTCAATCATGATATTACCCACGGGGTTACCTCCGAAGGAATCTTCACGGTTAGTTACAAGTGTTTCACCACGACGGAAACGCATGTGGCGTACTATGACATCGTGGGTGTCTACCTGGAAAGACTCTCCTGCAATGATTACACCGTCGCCTGGAGCAGTCTGTCCAGCAATGGTGATATATGGAGCACGGACGTAGATGGGGGATTTCAGGCGAATGATACCGCTGACGTTAAACACCACGATGCGGGCGCCGCCCTGTTCGCAAGCCCAGCGGAAAGAGCCTGGACCGTCATCATTCAGGTTTGTCACGGTCAGCACTTTGCCGCCACGACCGCCGAAGGTAAACATGCCACCGCCCTCAGCACCTGGGAAAGCAGGTATATTAGCCTGGCGCAGGTCGTAGGGACGAGAAGCCCAGGGTACGTAGGGACGACCAGCCTTAGCTTCTTCAATCACGATGGGGAAGGCTATAGCCCATGCAGAATCGCTGTGTGCCTTCCATTGTCCTTTCTGTTCTCCAATTAGTTTCTTGGCCTCGTCAGTGAGGTCAGGATACTGTGCAAATGATGTCGTTGCCATGCCCAGCAACGACACGAAAGAAATAATAAGTTTTTTCATAAATTAGTTTAAACGCGTTTGTTCTTTATTTTAAAAGACCTGTTATCCTCTTGCTTGTACTCATTAAAATGCAGGCAAAAAACAGGTATTCCTAGGTTAGCCATGTATAATTAGCAAAAAAACGTTAAATATCTTGGGTAGGGTGTTGTTTTTTCCTAATTTAATATTAACTTTGCCTCGAAATATTTATCCTTTGCTATGTGTAGCAATGATATTTCCTACATAACTAAAGAACTGAAAACAATAACTACATTTATAAACAATATTAATAAACTAAATCAAATCACGTATGAAAAAGAAATTACTTTCTTTCTTATCATTGATGGTGATTGCAATCTTCGCATTCGCTGCAACGAAAGGTCTGCAGAAAGCAGATGATGCTGGGACGTATTCTGTAATGGAAAAAATGGGTATCGCTAACGGCTCAATCTCTGTTGACAAGGCTACCGCTGCAGAGGGTGAAGAAGTCACCATTACCGCTAACCCCGATGCTGGTTACAAGCTGGTGTCTTACTCCGTAACAACTTATACTTCAAATGAGGCAGTAGAAGTCAATGACGGTAAGTTTATAATGCCAGCAGACCATGTGATTGTCGGTGCTACCTTCGCCGCTCCTGAGGATATCACTATTTCTCCTGAGTTAGGCGACATCTCTGTAGCTCTGGATGAAGCAACCATAGGCGCAGGCAAGGTTGCCAAGAACATCACAATCAATCTGGTAGAGAATGGCGCTTACACTATAACAGCTCCTATCAATGCTACAGCAAGTGTTGCTATCAATGGTGCCGCTGGTGCCAAGATTGATGCAAGTGCTCTGACTGGTGCATTTATCAACTATGCAAGTGTTAATGGTGTGAAGGCAAAGATGGCTGACGAGACTGAAAGTAACTACACTGTTGTTGACGAGGTTACTGTTAAGGACGTAGAGATTACAGGTCTTGCCAAGTCGTTCATCAATAACGCAGCCGGCAATGTATGCTTTGCAAAGATGGCAATAAACAATGCTGTCATTGAAACCAGCGGAAGCAATACCTTGTTCGCCCTGGGTAACGGATATCCTGCTGCATTTGAGATTACAAACTCTACCCTTTACTCAAAGACCTCTCATACAGGTTTCTTTGTGCAGGCACAGGGACGTCCGAAGGATGCTACAGGCGCGACTTCTTTCAAAGTTGATAAGAGCACTCTTGTAAACATTTCCGTAGGTAAGAAGGCAAACAATAACAACAGTGGTATCAAGGGACAGTCTACCACAACGCTGACTCTTACCAATAACATCCTTGTTAATTTCGGTTCTAATACAGGTAATGAAATTAATGGTTGGCTGTTTGGTCAGAACTCAACAGCTCCTGTACTCACTTATGCAAACAATACATACTGGAGTGCAACTTCAGAAGGTTCTGTTGTATCTGGTTGGACAGATGCTACAAAAAGCGGTTCCGACCAGACCTTCACATCGTTGACCACCGATCCGGGCTTCGACGCAGAAAAGGTTGCTGATGGTGACTTCACTATTGGTGCAACTACCGTACAGGCCAGAATGAAGACAGGTGACCCACGCTGGTTAGTTGACTATGTTGCTCCAGCAACAGTTGAAACTAAAGACATTGAGATTGACGCTGACAAGCTGACAGCAGCGGGTAATGATATAGGCAAGGCATTTATTGCTGAGAAATATGCAATCATTAATGCGTTGAATGACTTCAGTGGTAAGGTTACCGTTACTCTTGCCGAGAATGGTGCTTACACGATTAGTTCTCCTATCGAAGCTACATCAGACGTTGTCATCAATGGTGCCGCTGGTGCTAAGATTGATGCTACTAACCTGACAGGCAATGGCTTCATCAACTATGCTTCTGTAACAGGTGATAAGGCTATGAAGGACGAGACAACTGAGAGTGCTTATACTATCCTTGAGAACATCACAATTAAGGATGTTGAGTTTACTGCTCTGCCAAAGTCTATCATCAATAGTGCTGCAGGCAAGGTCCTCTTCAAGAACATTCTTGTCAGCAATGCCGTAATTAAGATGACTGGTAATGTGAATGTATTCGGTCTTGGCGGTGGCTATCCTGAGAATCTGAAGATTGAGAAGTCAACTATCTGGTCTGATGGCGTTCACAAGAGTTTCTTCTTCAAGGCAGACGGTAAGCCAGCTGATATCATTAACGGCACATCAACTACCACATGGACAGTTGACAAATCAACACTTTACAATATCGCTATTGGCAAGAAGGCTAACAACAGCAATGGTGGTATCAAGGGTAAGTCAACAACCTATATGGTATTGACCAACTCTCTCCTCTATAACTTCGGTTCTAGTACAGGTAGTGAGGTTAATGGTTGGCTGTGGGGCCAGAATGGTGGTGCCAATGCAGAATATGCCAACAATGCTTACCTAAATGAAGATGGTATTGTTACAGGTTGGACAGATGCTTCAAAAGGAGGTTCTGACCAAAGCGGCACATCAATCGCTGGTGTGATGACCTTCACAAGTGTTGAGACTCCTAACTTTGGTGGTAATATTGAGTTGCCTTACGGTATTGAGGCTCCTGATGCTGCTCCTGGTGACCCACGTTGGAAAGTTACATTCTCGAACGCTGCTCAGCAGTTCGACATCCTCATTGCTGAAGGTATTGAGAACGGTACCGTAAAGACTGACAAGGCTACTGCTGCTGAAGGTGACGAGATTATTGTAACCGTTACTCCTAATGAAGGCTTTGAACTGGGAGAAATCACCGTTGTAGGTGCAACCTCAGGTACAGAAGTCACTGTTACCGACGGTAAGTTCATTATGCCTGCAGAGGCAGTAACTGTAAGCGCTACCTTCACTCTGACTACAGGCGTGCAGGCTGTTAAGGCAGAAGAACTGAAGAACGCTATCATCTACACCATTGGCGGTCAGCGTGTCAACAGTATTAAGAGGGGCATGTTTATCATAAACGGCCGAAAGGTTGTAGTTGAGTAAAAACACGTATTTCACGAATAACTAAAAAAAGTGGCGATGGCGCAAGGCTATCGTCACTTTTTATAATTTATAATGCATAATTCATAATGGCAATGATATTGCAGTTGGCACAACTAATTCTTGAAATGTAATCAGAAATATTTTTTATTATTCCAGTTTCACCTCAATCTCAAAAGAGAACAAAGTGCCTAAAAATGGGCTTTTGCTTACAAATCGTAAGTAAAAGCCCGTTTTTCATGACACAAATTCCTAACGGATGTTAAATTTCATAGGGTATCGTAATAGCTATGCTTTTACACGGTAAAAGCTATCAT
The DNA here is from genome assembly GCA_946534585.1 of uncultured Prevotellaceae bacterium. Lineage (GTDB taxonomy): Bacteria > Bacteroidota > Bacteroidia > Bacteroidales > Bacteroidaceae > Prevotella. The sequence goes on along the minus strand of CAMNCV010000041.1, from coordinate 14,545 downwards.
ATTACACTGTAAAAGCATAGCTATTACAAGGTAATATGATAGCTTTCATTTTGTCAAAGCATGTCAATAACTTTTTACTGCTATATCATTGCCTTCATAATTGTTTCAAGAAAACGAAGACGAAAACGAAGTCAAATGATCTTTCACACGTATTTTGCGTAATTTATGCTCTAATTAAATTTAATCTGTGAATAAAATTATGGTAAATTATGATAATTCGTTTCAAGATTCAAATAAAATTAGTAACTTTGTGTTTTAAAAACGAAACTATTTAAACTATGCACAAAATAAAACTGCTATTCTTAGTTCTGACATGGTGTTTGACGCTTCCTCTCGAGGCTAATGATATATATGTGTCAACATCATTCCACGAACCTGCCACAGAGGGCCTGCGCTTCATATACAGCTACGACGGTGTAAGGTGGGACTCAATACAGGGAGTGTTCCTGCGTCCGTCGGTAGGAGTGCAGAAGGTGATGCGCGACCCCAGTATCGTCAAAGGTCCAGATGGAACGTTCCATCTGGTATGGACCAGTTCGTGGCGTGGGGACAGAGGCTTTGGTTATGCATCATCGAGAGACCTCATTCATTGGACACCACAACGCTTTATTCCCACAGGGATGGATACCACGACGGTAAACACATGGGCACCAGAACTGTTCTATGATGATGTAAAGAAACAATACATAATAGTATGGGCTTCGTGTGTGCCTGGGAAGTTTCCTGACTATCAGGAAGATCACAGGAATAACCACCGCCTGTATTATATGACGACGAGGGACTTCAAGACCTTCTCTAAAGCGAAGCTATTCTATGAACCGGGCTTCTCTGCCATTGATGCTACGCTGGTTAAACGAGCCAACAACGACTACGTGATGGTAGTGAAGGATAACTCGCGACCAATGCGTAATATCAAGGTGGCATTTGCCAAGTCGCCATACGGTCCGTGGAGCAAGGCGTCAGAACCCTTTACGGAATCGTTTACGGAAGGTCCCTCCACGGCAAAGGTAGGTGACTGGTGGTATATCTATTACGACTCTTACCGTCATAAGATTTATGGCGCCCATCGTACCAAGGACTTTAAGACATTCCAAGACCAGACGGGCAGCGTCAACTTTCCCGTAGGGCATAAGCACGGAACGGTATTCATGGCAGACGAAAAACTGGTGGAAGGACTCATCAAGTATAATCGTGATGTGGTACACTATAGTGGAAAGACCATTGCCCGTCCTGAGCGACATGACGGTGGACTGAAACCAGTAGTTGGTGTGCATACCATCCAGACCATGCGAGGCGCAAAGCCCTGGACTTATAACCATCAGCCGATGATGGCATATTGGAACGGTAAGTTCTATATGCACTACCTGACAGACCCTCGTCATGAACATGAGGCACCAGGTAAGACAATGTTGCAGACCTCAGATGACGGTTATACCTGGACTGCCCCTGTGGAACTGTTTCCAGAGTATAACGTCCCAGAGGGATGGACAAAGGAAGGTAGAGACTTTCCGCCTGCCCACAACCTGAAGGCAGTGATGCACCAAAGGGTGGGGTGGTATGTTTATCCAAACGAAAACGAAAACGAAGACGAAAACGGAAAAGGAAGAAGAAAAGGGAAAGAGTCCAGGCTCTTAGCCACGGGCAACTATGGTATCTGCATGACTATCAAAGATGACCCGAATGATGGCAATGGCATCGGCAGGGTGGTTCGTGAGATTAAGAAAGACGGTTCTTTTGGGCCTATATACTTTGTCTATTATAACCATGGTTTCAGTGAGAAGAACACGGACTACCCTTATTATAAAAAATCGAAAGACAAAGGTTTTGTTGCTGCCGTTGATGCCATGCTTGCCGACCCCATGCAAAGAATGCAGTGGGTGGAGGAGGCAGACCGTAACGACCCGTTAATACCTTTGGATAAACCCTATAAAGCATTTAGTGGCTATACGTTGCCTGACGGTAGAAAGGTGGCATTGTGGAAACATGCCGTCACGAGCATCTCGGCCGATGGCGGTCATACGTGGCGACTGCAGGATGTCAATGGAAAGTTGGGGTGTGACCGTGCACCAGGCTTTGTTAATTCGAATGCAAAGATATGGGGACAGCGGTTGTCAGATGGAACCTATGCTACGGTCTATAATCCATCGGAATATCGCTGGCCTCTTGCCATCTCCCTTAGTCAGGACGGATTGGAATATACAACGCTCAGTCTTGTCAATGGCGAGGTGACACCCCTCCGTCATGGGGGTCAGTATAAGAGTTATGGTCCACAGTATGTGCGTGGTATAGAGACTATAAGTGAAGAGTTAAGAGTGAAGAGTGAAGAAGGTTTAGCTCGGCGGCCCGAAGGGGAAAGCCAATCCCATGCGGATCATATACAGTCAAAAGGTAATTCAAATTCTTCACTATTCACTCTTCACTCTTCACTCAAAGATATATGGGTCACTTATTCTAATAACAAAGAGGATATGTGGGTGAGTCGTATCCCAGTACCGGTACGCTTGGAGGCTACCACCCATGCCAATGGCTCGTTTAGTCAGTTTTCAACGCTGTCGCAACTGACAGACTGGAACCTCTATTCTCCCCTATGGGCACCCATAGTTCTTCAGGGAGATTGGTTGCGACTGAGTGACCGCGATCCCTATGACTATGCGAAAGCAGAGAGATTGATACCCAATACCAAGGAACTGGAAGTGGAGTTTGATCTGAAGACGGGCCAGAACACTTATGGGGAGTTGGATATTGAGTTCGTGGACGATGGCGGCAATGTATGTTCGCGTATCGTGGTGGACTCTACTGGAGTCATACGCGTAAAGGGAGGAGCTCGCTACGGGACATTGCTTAAGCACTATGAACCGGGTATGGCCTATCATATCAAGACAGTCCTTTCCACTTCGTTGCATCGTGCCGTCTATTACTTGAATGGCAAGAAAGCCTGTGAACGACAGTTTGATACGCCCGTGGAAAGCATCAGTCGTATCGTATTCCGTACAGGAATGCCTTTCGATAAACCTGACACCAATACGCCTGCTGACCAGGACTTTGATATGCCTCGTGCAGATGAGAGCAATCCTGAAGCCCTTTATGCCATCGCGAATGTTGTTTCCCGTCCTGTTGACGGTAGCGTTACCGCCGTTCTCAACTATGATGACTATGCTCACTATGCAGAATACTTCAATACGATGGAGGACGAGAATATCGTCACCACCATCCCCAATGCTCAGTCGTCGGAATGGATGCGCAGGAATATCCCTCTGTTTGACTGTCCGCAGGAAAACTTCAAAGAGATGTACTATTATCGCTGGTGGACATTGCGCAAGCATATCAAGCGGACTCCTGTTGGCTACGGTATGACTGAGTTCCTTGTGCAGCGTTCCTATGCCGACCGCTATAACCTTATAGCCTGTGCCATCGGCAATCATGTGATGGAGAGTCGTTGGCTGCGCGACACCACCTATCTGCACCAGATACTTCGCACGTGGTACTATGGTAATGACGGGCAGGCAATGTCGAAGATGACCAAGTTCTCATCATGGAACCCCGCCGCAGTCTTGGAGATGTGGAAGGTGCAGGGTGACAATCAATTCCTCTTCGGACTGAAACCCCGACTGGAAGAGGAATATGCCCGTTGGGAAAGTAGCCATCGTCTGGCGAGCGGACTATACTGGCAAGGCGACGTGCAGGATGGTATGGAGGAAAGTATCAGTGGCGGTCGTAAGAAGCAGTATGCACGTCCTACAATAAATAGTTATATGTTTGGCAATGCCAAGGCCCTCGCGTTTATGAATCGCATGACGGGTGAAACCGCTAAGGCATCAGACTATGAGTTAAAGGCAGACACGTTAAGACAATTGGTGGAAACGGAACTATGGAACAAGGACCAACAGTTCTTTGAGACACTACGTGGTGACACATCTTCTGCAGTACGCGAGGCGATAGGCTATATCCCTTGGTATTTCAACCTGCCGTCATCTTCCCAATATGATGTGGCATGGAAGCAGTTGACAGACGAACAGGGATTCTCTGCTCCCTATGGACTAACGACAGCAGAGCGTCGTCATCCGCAGTTCCGCAGTCATGGAGTGGGGAAGTGTGAATGGGATGGTGCCATCTGGCCATTTGCAACCTCACAGACGCTGACAGCACTGGCGAACAGAATTAACCAGACAGCAGAAGACTTACCCATTCCCACTGATGTATTCTTCCGCCAGATGGAACGATATGTAGAGTCGCAGCACCACCGTGGACGCCCCTATATAGGGGAGTACCTTGATGAGAATAACGGAGCATGGCTGATGGGTGACCGTGAGCGTAGCCGCTATTACAACCACTCTACGTTCAACGACCTGATGATTACGGGAATCGTGGGACTGCGTCCTCAGGCAGACGGCAGTATAGTAGTGAATCCACTCGTGCCTCAGAAGCAATGGAACTATTTCTGCTTAGACGGCGTTAACTACCGTGGCCATATATTGACCATCATCTGGGATAAGGACGGACAACACTATCACCAAGGCAGCGGACTTACTTTGATGGTAGACGGAAAAATAGTGGCTAATCGTCAAAACATAGGAAAAATAAGCTATAAATGAGAAAAATATTCATGGTTGCCGTGATGTTGATGGCATTGAAAACCACGGCACAGACATTTGAAACGCAGTATGAACGAAGTGTCAGTGATGTGATGACTGACATTCAAAATCGTTTTGAGGTGCGTTTTAAGTATAACGTAGATACGGTGGGCAAGCGACTGCCGTATGCAGATTTCCGCATCCGTCCGTATAGTATCGAACAGACACTCGATAACATCTGTAAGTATTTTGATTGGAACTGGTGGAAACAAAACGAGAAGTTGTATAAGATCAAACCGTATGAGTATCCACGCCGTCATGAAGATGAAGGTAAGAAGATGCTCGACTACCTTTCCACATTATATAACAATAAGGAGCAGTGGGAGACCAGACGCGATAGCCTGCGCCGCGAGGTGCGCCAACGCCTGGAACTGGATGCCTTCTTGGATTCGTGTGTGGAAACGAAGGACGAAAATGGGTATTTACAACGCCCCGTTACACTTTCGAAAATTCGCAAGCACAATGGCTATACCACACAGAATATCTGTATAGAACTGACTCCAGGGCAACATCTGTTTGGGACGATTTACGCATCGACGAAGAAAGGAGAGCATGCACTCATCATTTGTCCTGACGGTCACTGGCCCATGCGCTATCGGAAAGACGAGCAGCAACGGTTAGGAACCTTGGCGCGAATGGGAGCTGTCTGTGTCGATTTCGACCTCTACGGCTGGGGCGAGTCAGAGAAAGAGGTAGGAGCCGAGGCACACCACACCAGTCGTGCGCATGTCTATCAGGCAGCATGTGGCTATATTCTCCTTGACTGGATGTTGAAAAATCGCAAGGATATCGACTCTGAAAGAGTGGGGGTGATGGGCGGCTCAGGAGGCGGAACCCATACAGTTCTACTGTCTTTGTTAGATGAACGAGTAAAGGCATCGGCTCCCGTGGTTCATCTCTCCTCACATTTTGATGGCGGTTGCCCTTGTGAGAGTGGAAAACCCATACAACTTTCGGCAGGTGGCACCTGTGAACCTGAATTGGCTGCCATAATGGCTCCCAAACCGATGCTTATCGTCAGCGACGGAGGCGACTGGACCAGCAGCGTTCCTACCTTGGAATTTCCATACCTGCAACGTATCTACGGCTTCTATGGAGCAAAGGAACAGGTGCGTAATGTGCATCTGCCTAAAGAGGGGCATGACTTCGGCAAGAACAAGCGACAGGCGGTGTATGACTTCTTCATCGACGTGTTCCGTCTTGACCGCTCGATGCTCAATGAGGATAAAGTGACTATAGAACAAGATTTTAAGCTCAAATCATTATACAAGTAAACTACTGACTAATGAAAAGACTTTTATTGACAGCAATATCATTATGTATAACGCATTATGCTTTATGTGTTGAATATAAGCTTTGGTATGACCAGCCAGCGCAGACCTGGACACAAGCATTGCCAGTGGGCAATGGCGTGATAGGAGGAATGGTATTTGGCACACCTGCTGTGGAGCATATCCAACTGAATGAGGAAACTATCTGGGCTGGACAGCCAAACAATGTCGTCAATCCCAATGCAAAAGCGACATTGCCGGAGGTACGCAGGCTGATATTCGAAGGAAAATACAAGGAAGCGCAGGAGTTAGCGAATGCGAAGGTGATGCCCGTTGCTGTAGGAAAAAACATGGGTATGCCTTATCAACCCTTTGGCGACCTGTATATTGCGATGCCAGGACATGCTGACTATACAGATTATGAACGTTGGTTGGACCTCGACAATGCGCAAAGCGTAGTGCGGTATACCGTGGATGGTGTTAGATATGAGCGTGAGGTGATTACACCTTTGGGCGGTCAGAATGTTATTGCTATTCACATGACAGCCAGCGAGAAAGGAAAGCTGACCTTTACGGCAAATATGACTACGCCTCATGAGAATCCACTCATCAGAACAGAGGGTCTGGAAGCCGTCTTGGAGGGCGTATCTTCAAAACATGAAAGCCTGAAGGGAAAGGTACGCTTTATGGGGCGTATGGCTGTTCAGACTAAGGGTGGAAAGACATCTTGCGCTGGCGGCTGCATCAGCGTGGTAGGTGCCGATGAGGCTACGCTGTATCTTGCTATAGGTACGAATGTGAAGAACTATAAGGATATCACAGGCGACGAGGTGGCTCAGTCGAAGGAACGACTGCACAATGCAATGGCGTTGGGATATGATGCGCTGAAAGAGAAACATGAGGAGACGTATCATAAGTATTATGACCGTGTGAAGCTCGAACTTGGCGAGGACAAGTATAAGGGTGTCTCTACCAGCAAGCGCATAGAAATGTTTGGCACACGCACTGATAACTATCTGGTGGCAACCTATTTTCAGTTCGGGCGATACTTGCTTATCAGCAGTTCACAACCAGACAATATGAATCCTGCCAACCTGCAGGGTATATGGAATGACAAGATGTTTCCCTCCTGGGATTCGAAATATACGACGAACATCAACCTGGAGATGAACTACTGGCCTTCGGAGGTAACGAACCTGACGGAGATGAATGAGCCATTGTTTAAGTTGATTCGTGAAATCTACGAACAGGGAAAACAGACTGCTCGCGATATGTATGGAGTAGAAGGGTGGGTATTGCATCATAATACTGACCAGTGGCGTATTACGGGACCTGTTGATCATGCCCAGACGGGGTTGTGGCCGATGGGAGCCGCCTGGCTCTGTCGTCATCTATGGGAGCATTATCTCTATACGCAGGATAAGACATTCCTTCGTCAGTATTTCCCCATCATGCTTGATGCTGCCCGTTTCTTCACGCAGACACTCGTAAAACATCCAACTATGGGCTATCTCGTGGTTTGCCCGGGAGAGTCACCTGAACACGGTGGCAAAGGTCGTCCCACACCCATGGATGCTGGCGTGACAATGGATAACCAGATTATCACAGATCTTTACAGCGAAGTGTTGGCTGCAGCCAAGGTTCTTGGTAATAACAACTCGTTGCTCTCAACCATCAGCGACCAACTGAAGCAGATACCACCCATGCAGATTGGCAGTTGGGGACAGTTGCAGGAGTGGCTCGATGACCTGGATGACCCAAAAGACGACCACCGTCATTTCTCACACTTATATGGGGTGTACCCTTCCAACCTGATTTCACCATTCCGCACCCCCGACCTCTTCGAGGCTGCAAAAAAGTCGCTCGATGCCCGTGGCGACGTTTCTACAGGCTGGTCGATGGGCTGGAAGGTATGCTCATGGGCTCGTTTTCTCGACGGAGAGCATGCTTACAAACTCATCAAGGACCAGCTGACGCTGACTGACGACATGTTTATCATCTATGGTGAGAAGAAACAGCATGGCGGTACCTATCCTAACATGTTTGACGCCCACCCACCATTCCAGATTGACGGTAACTTCGGCTGTACGGCAGGTATTGCCGAGATGTTGATGCAGAGTCACGATGGTTTTATCTATCTCTTGCCTGCCCTCCCTACAGTATGGAAGGACGGTAGCGTTAAGGGACTTGTGGCCCGTGGCGGTTATGAGATAGATATTGACTGGAAAGGCGGCAAACTCGTCAAGGCCGTCATTCGTTCGAAACAGGGAGGCATCTGCAAGCTACGCTCTAACACCCCTTTGAAGGGTAAGGGCCTTAAGAAGACAAAGAATGCAAATATATATGAGTTAAAGACAGTCGCTAATCAGGAATATACAGTATATTAAAATATGAAGAAACTATTGATGATATTAAGCCTCATTGTGCTGACACTGTCAGCACAGGCAGGTAAACCATGGGAAAACGGTAAGTTGAAGGTGTCAGATAACCAGCGTTATCTGCAATTTGAAAACGGACAACCTTTCTTTTGGTTGGGCGAAACAGGTTGGCTATTGCCAGAGCGCCTGGACAGGGCAGAGGCAGAATGGTATCTGCAAAGCTGTGCGAAGGCAGGGTATAACGTAGTGCAGGTACAGACCATCGATGGTGTTCCTGCTTACAATATCTATGGCCAGATGTCGAATATTGACGGCTGGAACTTCAAGAATATAAATCAGAAGGGTGTCTATGGCTATTGGGACCATCTGGACTATATCATCGACCTTGCAGAACAGAATGGCATCTACATCGGTATGGTTTGCATCTGGGGCGGTCTTGTCAAGGAAGGAAAACTGAGCGTGGAGGACGCTAAGAAATATGGTACTTTCCTCGCCAACCGCTATAAGAACAAACCAAACATCATCTGGTTTATGGGGGGGGACATTCAGGGCGACATCAAGTCTGAGGTATGGGAAACACTGGCTACCACCATCAAGTCGATAGACAAGAACCATCTGATGACCTATCATCCCCGTGGACGTTATACCTCTGCAAAGTGGTGGTCAAAGGCTTCATGGATGGATTTCCATACCTTCCAGAGCGGACACCGTAAGTACGGACAACGGATGGGTAATGCAGACTATCCCATTCCAGACAATACGGAGGAGGATAACTGGATGTATGTTGACTCTACGTGGAAGTATAATCCCATAAAGCCAGTATTGGATGCAGAACCTTCCTACGAAGATATCCCTATGGGACTGCATGATGCCAACGAACCACGCTGGCAGGATTATGATGTGCGCCGATATGCCTACTGGAGCGTGTTTGCAGGCAGTTGCGGACATACCTACGGACATAACGCCATCATGCAGATGCTGAAGCCTGGATATCCCACCAGCTATGGAGATGCAGGTGATGTGAAGGCGTGGTATCAGGGACTCAAAGACCCTGGATATAACCAGATGCAATACCTGAAGCGACTCATGTTGTCATTCCCTTATTTCGAGCGTATGCCAGACCAAAGCATTATATTGGAGAATGGCGAGAAATACAATCGGCTTATCGCCACCCGAGGCAACGACTATTTGTTGGTTTACAACTATAACAACAATAGCATGAAGCTCGACCTCACGAAGATAAGCGGTGCCAAGAAGAATGTGTGGTGGATGACGGCATCCACAGGTAAGTTAGAATATCTTGGCGAGTATGACAACAAGGTGTGCACCTTCAGCTATCACCCCCAAAGAGCAAGGGTGGAAGACGGTGTCCTCATTGCTATTGACAGCACGAAAGACTATTTGAAGACAGACCAGACGGAGTTGTCGCCTGATGGTTACAAAGCAAAGGAAAGGGACCTCAATGAATAAAATATTGACGATACTTTTTACTTTCTTTATTTCCCTCATAACCTCTTCCGCCCAATCGGTTGCGGGATTTTTCCCACTGGAAGGAAGCGGGCGCGTCATCTACAACTTCAACGATGGCTGGCACTACCTGCTGGGTGATGCCAAGGGAGCAGAAGCCGTTGATTATGACGACTCCGCATGGGATGTCGTCAGTACTCCTCATACGGCACGGTTAGAGCCATCAGAGGTTAGCGGATGCCGCAACTACCAGGGCATCTGCTGGTACCGTAAACAATTTATTGTTCCCAGTGACCTGCAAGGCAAGGAGATAACCATACATTTCGAGGCCATCATGGGTAAGCAAGAGGTATATGTCAACGGACGATTAGTCAAGCAGCACCTCGGTGGTTATCTCCCTGTCACCATCGACCTGTCAAAAGAGGGCGTGAAGGCTGGCGACAAGTGCCTTGTTGCCGTTAAGGCAGACAACAGCGATGACAAAAGCTATCCTCCGGGAAAAAAGCAGACACAGCTCGACTTTGCTTATCATGGCGGTATGTATCGGGATGTGTGGCTCATTGGTAAGTCACCCATACATATTACTGATGCGATAGAGCGTGGACAGGTGGCTGGCGGCGGTGTCTTTCTACACTATAACGATATTTCTGAAAAGTCTGCTGGTATCTCAGCCGACGTTGAAGTGGAAGGTAATGGCACCGTGAGTGTTATAGCACGCATCAAGGATGCTGAAGGCAGGGTAGTAAAGACGAAGACGATAACGAAAACGATAACGAAGACAAAAACGAAGACTTCACTTTTCACTTTTCACTTTTCACTTAACTCCCCACACCTGTGGAGCCCCGAAGACCCTTACTTGTATCAGGTGGAAATCATGGTGATGCAAGGCAAGACGTGTGTTGACGGCGGTATGCTCCGTGCTGGTATCCGTAAGGCAGAGTTCCGTGGCAGGGACGGCTTCTGGCTCAACGGCAAGCCTTATCATCAGCTGATTGGCGGCAACCGTCATCAGGACTTTGCCTATGTGGGTAATGCGCTGCCTAACTCCCAGCAGTGGCGTGATGCGAAACGGCTGAAGGATGCAGGTATGACAATCATCCGTGCCGCACACTATCCACAGGACCCTTCCTTCATGGATGCCTGTGACGAACTGGGACTCTTTGTCATCGTTCCTACACCCGGCTGGCAGTATTGGAACAAAGACCCGCAGTGGGGAGAGATGGTACACCAGAACACGCGCGACATCATCCGTCGCGACCGCAACCATCCGTGTGTGCTGATGTGGGAACCAATCCTCAACGAGACACGCTATCCTGAGGACTTCGCTCTGAAGGCATGGCAGATTACCCGTGAGGAATATCCCTACGAAGGACGCCCCGTGGCGGCGGCAGATTTGAATTCGGCTGGAGTGAAGGAACATTACGACGTGTTGTATGACTGGGCTGACAATATCGGCAAGGGCACCCTCGATACTGACAAGTGTATCTTTACACGTGAGTGGGGAGAGTATGTAGACGACTGGTATGCACACAATGCCATCAACCGTGCCGCCCGTGGCTGGGGTGAACAGGCACAGGTGACGTCGGCACTTTCCCTGGCCGACACCTATGGCATGATGTATCGCGGGCAACGCCAGTTTATCGGCGGGTGTCAGTGGCATCCCTTCGACCACCAGCGCGGCTATCATCCCGATGCATATCTGGGTGGCATCTATGACGCCTTCCGTCAGAAGAAATATTCCTTTGAGATGTTCCGCTCCCAGAGTCAGAAGGAGCCGATGGTTTACATTGCACACGAGATGACACAGTTCTCCGACAGCGACGTGGTTGTCTTCAGTAATTGCGACAGTGTCCGCCTGACCGCCCTTGATGGGTGGAAAACGGTAACGCTCCCTGTAGTCCATCAGCCCGAGGGCACGCCCAACACACCTGTAGTGTTCAAGGGACTGTGGAACTTCTGGAAGGCGCGTGAGCAAAGTTATACCAACCGCAAGTGGCAAAATGTGAAACTGGTGGCAGAGGGAATAAAAGATGGCAAGGTGGTCTGTCAAGAGACCAAGATGCCGTCGCGCAGGAGTACCAAGATACGTCTGTATGCCGATGAGATGGGAAAACAGTTGGTGGCTGATGGCTCCGACTTCCTTGTGGTGGTCGCAGAGATTACCGACGACAACGGCAATGTGCGCCGGCTGGCTCGTGAGTACGTCACCTTCTCCGTAGAGGGTGAGGGCAGTATCATCGGCGATGCTTCCATTGGTGCCAATCCGCGTCTGGTGGAGTGGGGCAGTGCTCCCTGCCTGGTGCGCAGCACCCATCGCCCAGGCAAAATACGCATCATTGCGCGTCCAACCTACGAAGGCGTCCACGCTCCTGCTGCCGACACCCTCGATATTGAGAGCTTCCCTTATGACATGCCCCTCTGTAAAGGTATTTATCAGTCGTCCACCCTGCGCGTAAGCAAACAGTCGTCAGGTCGTACCGATGCACCACAAAGCAGCATGTCTGATGAACAGCGTCGCAAGGAACTGGAAGAAGTGGAGAAACAACAGCAGGATTTCGGCATTGAATGAGGTTGTGAGGAAGTTTCCTTGTTTTTATTGACGACAACATAGACAACGAGGGGCAACTTTTATATTGTAATTCCATATAATTGTTCATAGCCCCTCCCTTCCCTCCCCGTGGGGGAGGGTAAGAAGATTACGTTTTCTTAATCACTTCAGGCAAGCGAGGGCAGTTTGTTTGGTGTTCGTTTGCAATTCAGTCAAATTGTAATTTAATCCCCTCCACCACGGGGGAGTCTGGAGGGGGTGAAAAGACTATTGAGTAGTAGGAGGCTTTTATCAGAAATATTCCTTTACGGCAAATTCATACTGGTTAATAAAAATCTGTTTGAAAGCATACAGGTTATTCTGTTCATAGAAAATCAGCATGGCCTTCTTGTAATCAATAGAGTCAACAGTGCGAAAACTCAGCGGACAGTATCCATTTGCAACCAGTATGGCATTACTTGTGATGCGGGCAGTGCGTTTGTTTCCGTCAGAAAATGCCTGAATGTACGACAGGAGCACAAGCGCGAGAAATGCTTTCTCAAATACATTCGTTTTTCCATTTATCAGGCAACATGTGTCATTCATGGCCTCACGAATTTGGAACTCATTGTCTAAGGGATGATAGTTAGTGCCAGTAATGCCCACGCGACGATGGCGAATTCCCCTGTCAACCGAGAGATCCTTGGTAAGCAGTTGATGGATGTCTTCAATGTGACTGATACTTAGATTCTGAAGATAGTCGGGATTGTCAAGTATAAAACGTAATGCATCCTTATGGTTGAGCAACATCACCGCTTCTTCCTTTGTCTTGCCATCTGCTGTCTTGCTCTCACGAAGCAGGCGTTCCGTCTCAAGCAGTGAATATGTATTTCCTTCTATCTGCGCCGATTTCCAACTTAGGTCAATCCCCAATCTCTCCATTTCCTTACGGTATTCGCTTTCTGACATTTCACTTACATGCTGGCGAAAGACCGTCTGCAGTTCCTGCAGTTTAATTATCTCTTCGTCAGTAAAAAGCGTTATATTGGGTAGCTGTTCTCGAATCAGATCAAAATTGAAAGTCGTCTGTACCAAACGCTCGTCAACATCCTGCGCAAAGTATGTGTCTATATTGAGCGGCATCAGCAGGAAAGCCTGGTTAGACAGGCGGTAGCGGGTGGCACGTGCTTTTCCCTCCTGCACAATATCGCCACTCTTCACACATGATGCTATGATACGTTTCATGGTGGCATCGCTTCCTTTGAAGGCTGTACCCGTTGCTATTTCTTCGCGCGACGACAAAGGATGAAAGTGTAGAAACTGCAGTATTTCTCTTGTTATATCCATAACTGAAAGTATTAATCGGTGCAAAGTTAGCACATTTTTTTCAATTATCGGCTCAATTTTAGCTAAAAAAAATGTAAACCGCCCATTATTTGAGCCGATTCAAGATGTTCATTCGTCACCGTGTTCAAATAATTCTCTGTGCAGCTAATCCGCATTCTATGTTAAATTCCTAATATTTTTCTTGTTTTAACTATATTTTTAACACTTCGGAGCTCATGCAGCATTGATTGCAGCATGATAATCGTAATCAGGATCGTATTTTTTTCCTTTTCTCACCATAGCAGTGATGACGTGTAGTAGTTTGTTTTTTACGTTATTTATGGCTACAGGTTTCTTTTTGCCTGCCTCGACAAGCCTGTGGTAATATACTGCCATCTGTGCACAGAAGTTGATTGATGCCAGCGCAGCCTGCGTTAGTAATGCTTTGATAAGCTTGTTGGCAAATGGACTGACATGTGGCGGCGTATTAACACTGGTGCCAGACTGTCTGCCGAACGGAGCCACACCATAGTAACATGCTATCTTGCGAGAGTCAAAGTCAAATCGTCCGAAATTATCAGTATATACCATCAGGCAAACTGCGTTCTGCCTTCCCATGCCAGGCACAGAGGTAATAATCTCAAAGTTTCTGAGTAGTTCCTCATCCTCGCATATGATATCTTCTATTCTCTTGTCGCATTCTGCAATCTTCTTATTGAACTCACTGATGAGATGCTTGCTGCTCATGGACATAAAGCGGCTGATGTCGGACTTGTCCTGCGTTAGCTTCTTCTCACCCTTGCGCACCATCATGCTTGCCTTCAGCTTGACAAGGTTATGCCTGTAGAGAAACACCTCGCGCAGACGCTCCAGATTCTTGCTCAGAGGCTTATAGAGGCGCATCTGGTCGTAGTTGCGCATAGCATACTCTGCTATGATACCAGC
>CAMNCV010000040.1 GCA_946534585.1 uncultured Prevotellaceae bacterium | reverse complement strand
ATGTTGGATAATGTCTGTCAGATACTTTTCCATTTGTCGGGATTGAAAACTCCTTATTATAAGGATTCCAGAAATCTTTTATCGCCTGATTATCATTGCCCTAAGCGTATCATTAACGGAACAATAAATGGCGATAGCATTATGAACTCAAATAATTAACAACAACGTTTTATGATAGTTGTTTCATTAATGATACACTTGTGTATCAATTGCGATACGCAAAATAGTTTAATATCCGTTGCAAAACCTTTACCTTTGCAAACATAAATACATTAATGCAAATAAAATAAAAGAGTATGAAAAGATTTTCGTTTATGATGTTGGCTTTGATGGTATGTTGTGCATCCTTTGGCCAAAAGACAGAATTTAGGTTTCAGGCAACTCAGGCACGTCTGTTGGATGTGATGTCAAATGCTTATGTAAAGCCATTGACGGTGGAGCTGCATGTAATATCCCAGAAACGTATCTCTGAAATCATTAAGTTGACACGACAGGAAGTGGAGCAGGATATGAAGGGCGACCTTGATAATATTCGCAGTTATGCCGTATATCGCGCCTCACAATTACATGATTGTGATGTGATAGTGGCCGCCACTTTCAATGTAAGAACTGCAGGTGACGGCTATGAGGTGAATATTATTGGGTATCCAGCAAACTTTGTTAATTGGAAAACGGCTACTCAAGCAGACTATGAATGGATTAGAATGGAAAAAACCGTAACAACTTCCGAGCGTGAAAAGATTTCAGCTGCTGTAAGGAAGTAATGTGATAAATATTAAGCAATGAGATTTCTAAAATTAGTTTTGGCTCTTATTTCTGCTGTCTTCATACTTCCCGTCTGTGGACAAACGTACGAAGAAATTAATCAGGTGTACCCCATCAGTGAAAACAATGGACAACGGGTAATAACTGGATTTCAAGAGTTTTCCGGATTAAATGACGAGCAGATATATGCAAATGCTTTAAAATGGGCCATAAACGAATACTGTAAAGAACGGCGTGATGGCTTGTCTGAGGTGCAGGCAATAAAGAAGAGTTTCTCGTATGCTGCCAGTCATGACTACATTGTAGAAGGTAAGACGAAATATACTTTCCAGTATAAGGCAGACATCAAGGCCATTGACGGCAAGTTGGTATATACGCTGTACGATGTTTTTTATCGTGCAAATGGTTTCTTGCCATTCTCGTCAAGCAGTCATATCGATAAGTTAAATCCCGAAAAGAAATCAAAGCATAAAGATATTCTTAAGGCATTTGAAGAAGTTGCATCCCATAAGCTCAATATCCTGTTTGATGCAATTGTTGCCAATCAGTGTGCTCCTATATCCCATTGGAGTGACATTAATATCCAACGTCCTGTAAAGGGCATGAATGAAGATGAGTGCTATCTCGCTTTAGGCAAACCAGGCACCAACTATGAAGATAATAATAACCGCATTCAGTGGTCTTATGGTTTAAACCTGATTCTTATCTTTAAGGCAGGGAAATTGGAGACTATAATAAGATAAAGTTGCATTTTATTTATTAACAATTAAATATTAAGAGATTATGAAAAAGATTTTTGTATTAGCCGTTATGGCAATGTTTACGCTGGCTTCTCAAGCCCAGATCGTTTCTTCTCGTAGTTCTCGTATTACAACAACTACTACTCAGAAGAACTATGAGAACTTCAGTACGATTTATCTCCAGTACAATCCTCTCAAAATAAAGGGTGATGATGAGTTTGACGAATCAGTTACTGGTTTTAGTTTAGGTTATAATTATGCAATTAGCTTATCACAGAGTGCGCCCGTCTATTTGGAGCCAGGTATCGGACTTCAGTATTCGCATTTAACAAAAGAAAAAAATAGAGAAGGATTGGAAAGAAAATATAAATATAACGTGTTTTCTGCAAAAGTACCTGTAAGTTTGTTATATAAATTTGATATAGCCAACTCAGAGTTCTCTATTGTTCCTAATGCAGGTATTGATTTCCGTGTAAATATCATTGGAAAATATAAAAAAGAATATTCTTACGGAGGCGAATCAGAATCTAAATCATATAATCTCTTTAGCGAAGATGATATGAAAGATGAAAAGTGGAACCGTTTCCAGGTTGGTTGGCATGTTGGCGTAAACTTTATGTATGCTAACAAATTCTTGCTTGGCGCATCTTATGGTACAGATTTCTCCAAGATACAGGATGATGACAACGTAAAGGTTAGCACTTTTTCTCTTACCCTGGGCTACTGTTTCTAATAAGATAGATATTTAAAAGAAGATGTACCCACGTGGTGCATCTTCTTTGTGTTATAACAAATTAAATAAGAAAAGTTGTACTATGAAAAAGATTTTGTATTTATTGCTTTTAGGCATTAATATCAATGTGTTTCACTGCTTGTGGTGATGATTGGAAAGAAATCAATAAAGTATATGTATCTGTGCCGATAGAAGGCAAGTGGCGTGTAAAGTCAGTAGCATGGTCCTATTATACCAAAGGCGGTAGTATTGAACCTGCAGATGAGGTCAAAGAGTATGATGAAACCACGACACGAGGACTAACCATTACAAAGACTGGTGATAAATTCTACATTACCTCCACTGCTCCAGGAATTAGAGGTGATTATGAGCAGGCAGGTACGAATGATTTTAAAGGTGTAGGTAGTGGTGATGATATTTATCAGCGTTTGGTGATAGTCGGAGTTTCTGGAAACGTCTTAACAGCCGAATTCTATGAAGATTACTATGAGATCGGTAATGGCGAAAGAAATGAATATGGTTTGTTTACATTTGTCAAAATGTAATTTATATGTTGAAGGGATTGAATGAATTCCTACAAGAATAAGCCATCCCAAACTGATGGATGTATATTTTCTTTTTATTAGAAGATTATTTATATATTTCGGTGCCACTGCTCTGCGAAGAACGGTGGCATTTTTATATGTAGTATAGAAAAACTATTAATTCTTTGGAACTCTCGGATTATTTGTGTATTT
>CAMNCV010000039.1 GCA_946534585.1 uncultured Prevotellaceae bacterium | reverse complement strand
GTAGTGCCCTCCGGCACTGGCGTATAGCGGTCGCCGCCCATAAGCGTCAATCGTCCGTTTATGCCAAGCACGTTCTTCTTGCTCTTTCCTACCATCCATTCCTTGCCCCCGAGCATGTTTGCCACGAAGCCACGGTCAAAGCGTGTGCTGTGCCATTTGCCCTGTGCATCGCGATACTCTGACTTGAATAGTGTGGCTGTAAACATGCCGTAGTAGCCATCCTTCAGGTATCGTTCCAGCGTCAGGTCTATACCGTAGTTTCGTCCGGCGCCGTCGTTTACGAGCACACGGTCCTGAAAGAACGAGCGATCATTGATGATAGAATACGTCGTTCCCTTCTCCACCGGCACATCAAAAAGCCACTGCCAGTAAGGCTCTACCTTCAGCATGGCGTTCTCACCCAGTCGCTGGGCGAATGATGCAGAGATGTGGTGTGAGCGTGTCAGTCCGAGATTGTCGTTAGGCGTCCTTCCGTCAGCCATCACGAAATACGCGTCAATGTTTTCCTTACGGCTGTTGAGGGCGTATGCCAGCGACAGCGAACTTGATGCCGACGTCTGATACTGCATGCTGAAACGTGGTTCCACCAATATCTGGTTGTTCAGGTTGAACCACATGGCGTTGATACCTGCCACCATTGACAGCTTGCGGCTCAATGCCACCTTATGACTGCTGTACAGACGTGTAAGTCCGGTACTGCCCTCCGACTCATACACGCGGTATAGCGGACCGCCTACTTCCTTTATATAGTCAAGCCATGCATTGAATGCCATGTGCTGGTGTTCAAAACCGTTCTGCATGGTGTATCGTGACGAGAACTTCTGCTGATGCTGCGAACTGATTATGACGTTCCATGACGCATTGCGTCCCCTCATGTCTGGTCGTGCCTCCAAATCCGTGGTATAGTCATCTACAGTCACCTTGGTGTAGCTGCCTGTATATGCCACACTTGAGCGCAGCGTGCCGCCAGAGTTGAAACGGTAGGTATGTGTGAGTCCTGTAGCCATGTTGCGCTGTTTTGACCATGATGAGTTACTGTCCCACAGTGTCTCCCAGTCTGACACATCGGCCACTTCGTTGTCAAAATTATCAATCAGCCCCGTAAACCACACTGAGAATGTTCCTGCCTTTTTCGTGGGGACGTTTACCTTAAAGCTCAGGTCCTGATAGTCAAGTGACTCGTGGTCCATGTTGATAGCCTTCAGCTTCTTTGCAATCTCAAGGAAACTGTAGCGATAATTTACCAGATATGATGCACGCGATTTTCCCTCTTTCGCCTTGCCTATTGGTCCTTCTGATGCGAAGTCTATGCCCAGTGTGCCCACCTGGAAGGCATGTTCGTATTTATTATTGTTACCTGTGCGCATGTTTACGTTGAATACACCGCTGAGCGCATTGCCGAACTCTGCCGGCATGGCTCCCATCATGAAGTCGCTGTTTGCGAGTATCGTGCCGTTGAGCGACGTGAAGATACCGCCGCCCGCCTCGGTGATGTCGGCAAAGTGGTTGGGGTTATACACCTCCACGCCCTCTACTCTCCATTGCAGCATGCGTGGTGAGTTGCCGTGTATGCTGATGCCGTTGGTGGCTCCGCCTGATATTATACCGGCAAATACTGACGCCGTACGGGCAGGGTCTGCCAGTCCGCCGGCATAACGGTTTGCCTCCTCCACGCTGAACATTCGTGCACCTACCTGTGCCATCTCGTTCAGCGGTGCCTGTTTGTTCACGCGTGGTTTTACCACCACCTCGCCGAGCTCAGCCACGTTCTCGCGCATACTGAGGTTGAGCACCAATTCCTTACTTGCCGACAGCAGCAGCTCTTTTATCAACACAGGTTCGTAACCTACGTATGTAGCCCTTACGGCATGTCTGCCTACCGGTACATTGTTTATCACGAAATTTCCTGCCATGTCGGTCATGGTCTGATACGTCGTTCCGTTTTCCACCTGAATACTTACTCCTGCCATTGGTTCACCCGACGCCACGTCGCTTACCTGGCCGCGAATGGTCTGTGTGGCTTGCGTCTGCGCCGTTGACGGCAGCAATAGCATTGACCACATGATCACCACTGATAAAATTCTTTTCATCTTATACATTTTTTTGAATAATAGTTAATACCTACATCTTTTTCTCATAGCCGACACGCCGTCGTGCCTCGATTCAGAATGCGCTTGCAAAATTACTCCATAACGCGCATAAATACAAGTTTCTGGGATATTCTGCATGCTTTTGTGACGAATGGCAGTTGTCACATCTATATCCTTTCATGGTGCAAAGTTACGGATAATCCTTTGCAACCAAGTTTCAAATAAAAATGGCAGGCTCTTGATTACGTCCTTACAATAAGTAATAAGGAACAATCAAGAGCCTGCCATGTGTATAAACCCATAGGGGCATATCTATTTGCAAATTCTTTACTCTAAACCTTGATATCTCAGGCAACTGCGTTTGAATAAATGTATAATCAGTAAGTCAATAGCAAGTAAGGGTACAGGATAGAAAACCAATAGGGTGAATACTAACCACGTCAGGACGTTATACTCTGAGCCGGGAGCGTCAAACAACATAATGTC
>CAMNCV010000038.1 GCA_946534585.1 uncultured Prevotellaceae bacterium | reverse complement strand
GTAGTCTCTCAGGTTGTGCAAACGGATTTCTGCCAATCCTTTCTTTTCTGCTCTTGCCAGAATCGACTCGTGTACAAAGCCTTCCAACATCTCTGGCAGTACGGTTATAATATCTATTCTCATCTATAAAATGCTTTAATTCGTTCTATATATTTTATACCTGTTTGACGGCCAATATCATACACATGCTGCATCTCATCAGGGTTGTGCGAGATATGTCCGATAGGCAGTTTCTTTTCTGGCCGTATCACCAGCGCGTGTCCCGTTGATTCTGCCTGATACACATACGATAGCTGCTGGTTGTACATCACGTGTCGCTGGTCCATCGCCTCTATCATCTTCGGATATTTCCTGAGGGCTATGCGCATCAGCGGCATCAGCTTGTTGTGCTCCTTCACGTAACCGTCGGGCTGGGTGAGTATCACCAGATTCTTTTCGTAGCCGATGCTTTCAAAATATTCCAAAGGGATGGAGTCGGCCACACCACCGTCAAGCACCTTCATGCCTTCCAGTTCTACCACCTTCGACACCAGTGGCATCGAGGCCGAGGCGCGAATCCAGTCGTAGGTGGTAGGTGTCACCTTCGGCAGACTCTTATATACCGCCTTGCCCGTCTCCACATCCGTGCAAACGGCTATAAACTCCATGGGGTTGGCATCGTATGCAGCATTGTCAAACACATCATATTGGGTAGGGATGACATGGTAGCCGAACTCGGCATTATAGAGATCGCCCGATTTCAGCAGCGACTGCCACGAACAGAATCTGCTGTCGTGGGCAAACGCCTTGTTGTAGCGTATGGCGCGACCTATCTGGCGACTCTTATAATTGCAGCCGAAGGCAGCACCGGCTGAAACGCCAATCAGTCCGTCGGGCTCTATCCTGGCCTCCATCATCACGTCGATGATGCCCGCCGTGAAAAGCCCGCGCATGGCGCCTCCTTCAAGTACCAGTCCTTTTTTCATGGGTGCAAAGTTATGAATAATCGATGACATATCAAAGCGATTTTGGAAGATTAATGAATGCGTAGTCTTAAAATCTGTGAAAAATACTTTAAATTCGGTAAATTTCTTTGTGGTAAGTCTTTCTAATACAGCAGAATCGTTTTTTTAGAGTACCTTTGATTCAAAATTTATGAACCTGAAATAGTATATAGTTAGAACTAACCGAGTATTGATTTGATGCTTATGCTTATAGAAACATACCGTAGTTATATCCTTGGCTCCGTTGCTTTATGTGCACTTCTTGCGCTCGTAAGCTGCAGAGAAGGAACTGTTAGTACTGCGTCCGACGCCTATAAGACGCTGTGCGTGAAACGGCAGGACTTTACCCAGATGCGCCAGTTCATGTCAAACATAGAAAGCAAAGAGAACATCAATGTGAATGCCCTTATTGGTGGGACATTGAAGACGGTTTGCGTGAAGGAAGGTGCTCGTGTGAAGAAAGGTCAGCCGCTCTTCATCATCGACCAGGCTCCCTACATCGCCGCAGTCAATGCCGCTAAAGCCCAGGTGGGGACAGCCCGCGCCGCACTCTCCACGGCACAATTGAACTTAGATGGCAAAGAGAAGCTCTATGAGCAGCAGATGGTGGGCGAGTTTGACCTGCGCAGGGCGCGTCATGCCAAAGAGGAAGCCGCGGCCCAACTCGAGGCTGCTCAGGCGGAACTGGCGGCTGCGCGTTCCAACCTGGACTATAC
The DNA here is from genome assembly GCA_946534585.1 of uncultured Prevotellaceae bacterium. Taxonomy (GTDB): domain Bacteria; phylum Bacteroidota; class Bacteroidia; order Bacteroidales; family Bacteroidaceae; genus Prevotella. The sequence continues at coordinate 3,052 of CAMNCV010000038.1, read as the reverse complement.
TACTATCTACAGTCCTGTTGACGGAACCATCAGTATCATGAATTTCACCGAAGGCGATGTCGTGTTCCCTACCAGCACACTGTCTATCGCCACCATAGCGGCCAACAAGCAGATTTATGCTTATATCACGTTGTCAGAGAAATTGCTCGTGAACCTATTCGAGGAGTATGACTGCAGCACTTCCGACGAACTGCTGAAAAAGTTGCCTCCTGTCTCGCTCTATACTACCTGGGGTGAAGAACTTCCGCAGAAAGGGCACTTCGATGCCGTTAGCGGTGAAGCAGACGTCTTGACAGGTTCAGTCCTCCTTAGGGCTTCGTTCGACAACCCTTCGGAGATGTTCCGCAACGGCAGCAACGGATATGTAGGGCTGCCAACCACAAGGCACGGGGTCTTTGTCATACCGCAGGAGGCCACTATCCACATTCAGGACAAATGTTTTGTTTATCGTATCGTTGATGGCAAGGCCGTCTCTACCGAGGTGAAGGGCCTTTCTGCTAACGATGAGCACTATGTGGTGACTAGTGGACTGAATGACGGCGATGTCATCATAGCCGAGAATGCCGGGATGGTGACTGATGGAATGGCTGTGGTCCAGGAAACAGGAAAGAAGTAACTTTAAATACAATCTGTTATGCATCAAAGATTGCACCATATTATATATATAGTTACCGCGCTGACTCTGTCGATACTCTGCACCAACTGTGGTGAAGAGACCACACCGACGGCGAAGGATTGCTACCGCCTGTTGCGTGTGCAGCGGCAAGACATTACCCTGAATCGCAACTTTTCTGTGAAGATGGAAGGTGTGTATAATATACAGGTTCGCCCTCTTGTCAGTGGACGGCTTGCTAAGATTTTAGTAAACGAAGGTGCTCATGTAAAGAAAGGTCAGCCGCTATTCGTCATCGACCAAAGCCCTTATATTGCTGCCGTTGATGCTGCCAAGGCTCAGGTGGGGACAGCTCGCGCTGCACTCTCATCTGCCCAGTTGAACTTAGATGGCAAGGAGAAACTCTATGCTCAACAGATGGTGGGAGAGTCCGACCTGCTTCGAGCCCGTCATGCCAAGGAAGAAGCCTACGCACAGGTGGAAGCGGCACAGGCTGAGTTGGAATCTGCGCGCATCCAACTGGGCTACACCACCGTCTGTAGTCCTGCAGACGGTGTCATAGGCATGATTGAATACCGTGTGGGTGAACTTGTTGAACCCGACGGCGAACTACACATGGTCGTCTTTTCAGACAATAAATACCTTCGTGCATACGGCGCACTCTCTGAGAAGGCACTCTCTGAACTTCTTCAGGACTTCAACTGTAACTCCACCGACGAACTTCTTGAAAAGCTGCCACCCGTCACGCTTTATACCAACTGGGGCTATCAGTTTGAGGAAAAGGGACATATTGATGCCATCAGCGGAATCGTTGAACAGGACAATGGTGGCACTTATATACGTGCTACGTTTCATAATTCCACAGAAATCTTCCGTAACGGCAGTAACGGCTATATCGAACTACCCTATGTCAGACACAAGGTCATAGTCATTCCGCAGGAAGCTACCGTTGATATCCACAATAAATATATTGTATATAAAGTGGTCGATGGAAAGGCAGTGGAAACCGAGGTGACCATCCTTCCTTATAACGACGGACAAAACTTTGTGGTGACCAGCGGCTTGGAACCTGGCGATGTCATCATTGCCGAGGGAGCCGGATTCGTGGAGGACGGAATGGAGGTAACAGAAAAGAAAGTTAAGAAAGGAGGAAATCCATCATGATCAGTCGTTTCTTTATCACTCGTCCCATCTTCGCCTGCGCCCTTTCGGTGCTTGTCCTACTGGCTGGCATCGTGGGTTATGTCAATCTGCCCGTAGAGCAGTTCCCCAATGTAGCTCCGCCCGTGGTCACCATCAGTACGGAATATACCGGAGCCAGTGCCGAGGCTGTCATGAAGAGTGTCATCACCCCCCTTGAGGAGGCTGTCAACGGCGTGGAGGGTATGGAGTATATCACGTCGTCGTCAACCAGCAGTGGTATGGCCACCGTCAACGTCACCTTCCGTCCCGGCACCGACCCCGATCTGGCACAGATACGCGTAAAAAACCGTGTGGAGGAGGCCAAGGGCTACCTGCCAGCCGAGGTGCTGAATCTGGGCGTGCAGGTGGAGAAGGAGGAGCAGGGCATGCTCCGAATCATTGCTTTGGAATGTCCCGACAACCGCTACGATAATGCCTTTATCACCAACTATTTCAACATCAACGTGCAGCCGCGCCTGCAGCGCATTAATGGTGTGGGCAACATCCAGCTGATGGGCAATGTCTATGGCATGCGCATCTGGATGGACCCGAAGAAGATGGCTCAGTACCAACTGAATCCGGAAGATATTGTCAATGCCCTGGAAGGTCAGAACGTCGAGGCTGCCATTGGCACGCTGGGAGAGGATTCAAATGGAACCTACCAGTACACGCTGGTATATAGGGGGCGCTTGGAAAACCAACAAGAGTTTGAGGATATTGTCTTAAGGACTGATGCCTTTAATGACTTGCATCTCAGCGATGTGGCACGCGTGGAATTGGGCACCGTAACTTATGCCTGCGACAGTTGGGTGAACTCCCACAATGGCACTATTGCCATCATTACCCCTGCCACCGGTGCTAATGCGCAACGAGTAAACAATGAGATAGACAGGCTCATGGAAGAGCTGAAGCCACACTTGCCGGCAGGACTGGAGTTCCGAGTGCTCTTGGACACCAACGACTTCCTCGACGCCTCGATGAACGCGGTCTATAAGACGCTGCTCGAGGCCCTGCTGCTCGTCATTCTCGTGGTGCTGCTGTTCCTGCAGAACTGGCGTGCCACCATCATTCCGTCGGTGAGCATTGTTGTCTCGCTCGTGGGCACCTTTGCCTTCATGTATATGGTTGGCTTCACGCTCAACCTCATCACTCTCTTCGCACTGGTGCTGGTCATCGGTACCGTGGTCGATGATGCCATCGTCGTGGTGGAGGCGGTGCAGGAGAAACTGGAAGACCCGACGACAACTGCCAAGAAGG
>CAMNCV010000037.1 GCA_946534585.1 uncultured Prevotellaceae bacterium | reverse complement strand
ACAGAAGAAAATTATCTTGCCGTAAGAAGCGGTATGACAGGTGTGGCGCATCACGCGGCTGGCACCAGATGTGTGCCGTTTGATATAGAGGCGAGTCTGTTCCCTGAGCAGCCTGATTTTGAAGCATTGTGCCTTGCTTCTGCCAGCGATGCTCTCTGCCATACCACGATTGACCCCTCACGCACCATTTTCATTCTCAGCAGCACCAAAGCACGACTTGACGAGCCTATGGGTGAGACGGCTCGCAAAATAGCCTTGAAACTGGGAATAGAGAACGAGCCTGTGGTAGTGTCCAATGCCTGTGCTTCTGGAATAGCCGCCCAGATATTGGCTCTCCGTCTCATTGATGCAGGAACATATGACTATGCTGTAATAACAGGAGCAGATGTACAGAGTAAATTTATTATCTCTGGTTTTCAATCTCTGAAAGCACTCTCACCCCAACCCTGCCGACCTTTCGACATAGAGCGCTTAGGACTGAACCTTGGCGAAGCGGCTGCTACAATGGTAGTAGGAATGGACAACGATGGCAATAACCTCAACCATAGCTGGCACGTTACCGCTGGCGCAATATGCAATGATGCCTGGCATATCAGCGGACCACATCCCAAGGGTGATGGAGCATACAGGGTGCTCACACAAATGTTGTCAGAAGCAGAGCAGGAAGACATAGCATGCATAGGAGTTCATGGCACTGCAACAATGTATAATGACCAAATGGAATCAGTAGCCATAGAGAGAGCAGGACTGTCAGCCGTTCCGCTTTCAGCACTGAAAGGGTATTATGGACATACCATGGGAGCAGCAGGCTTGCTGGAGACTATTCTTACAGCCCGTGCCCTTGATGACGGCATAATACTTGCCTCAAAAGGCTTCTCTGAACCAGGTGTCAGCGGCAAAGTGAATATCTCAGCTAATGAAAGAAAAACAGACAAGCACGCCTTTATAAAAATGATTTCAGGTTTCGGAGGCGTTAATGCAGCTGTGATGGTTGAGAAAACACATACCCCCACCCGAAAAGAGAAGACTCCAATGTTTACTCCATGTGATACTGGTCGGAATCATGCAGTCAATACGGGGCGACGCATGGATGCCCTGAGCCGTGCAGCAGTGAAAGCATCAGAAGGTATCAACTTTCCAGCCGCTGATGTGATACTCTTCAATCAAGATGCTTCAACAGTTACTGATAAGGCATTCATGCAAACTATAAAGGATGACGAATATTTTCCCAGTCCCTCATTGTTTATATACACACTGCCAAATATCGCTGCTGGTGAGATTGCCATAAGACACGGCTGGCAGACCGAAACATCATTCTACGTGCTGCGTAATCGCAACGAGAAACTGATGCGCCAGATAATTCAAGCCACCCTTTCAGACCCTCATCGGGGTAATATACCATTGGTGAGTGGTTGGGTAGATAACGAAAAAGAAAAATTAATGATATATGGACAAACTGATTAATGAGTTAAAAGAAAATCTTATCAAGGCACTCAACCTTGAGGGTATGACAACTGCTGATATTGAGGACGAGGCACCATTGTTTGGTGATGATGGACTCGGGCTCGATTCTATCGATGCACTTGAAATCATCGTGATGCTGGAGAAAAAATACGGTATACGGCTCAAAAATGCCGCCGAAGGTAAGGAGATCTTCAAGAGCGTAAAGTGTATCGCAGAATATGTAAAGAAACACCAAGAACAGTAAAAAAAGTGTGATGTCAGTAGCTATACACGGCATAGGAATAATCTCGGCTATAGGCAAAAATGCTAACGAGACCATAACACACCTGCGTGAAGGACGCAGTGGTGTGGAACGTATGCGCTATTTGCCATCGGAACATAAAGAACTGCCTGTTGGCGAGGTAAAGATGTCGAACAGTGAACTTAAGTCCGAATTGGGCATCCCAGAGAGTCAGGTGGTAAGTCGCACGACGCTATTGGGGGTCTATGCTACGCGACAGGCAATATCCGATGCAGGATTATCGGTGAGTGATATCAATTCTATGCGCTCAGTCTTTATTTCAGGAACAACCGTAGGCAATATGGACTTAGCCCCTGACATACAAGCAAATTGGTCTTTAGGTTCTGAAACTGACGACATAGTAAGCCTCTGCGGGCTCAATAGTGAGACATGCACAGTCTCAACAGCTTGCTCTTCAGCTCTCAATGCTTTGATTCTTGGAGCAGAAATACTCAAAAATGACGAAGCTGACATAGTGATTGCTGGAGGATCAGAAGCTCTCTCTTTGCTCCATCTTAATGGTTTTAATTCTTTGCTCATATTAGACCATGAACGCTGTCGTCCCTTTGATGACACCCGTGCCGGACTTAATCTCGGCGAGGGAGCTGCATACGTGGTGATGGTCAAGTCAGGATTAGCAAAGGGTGATGTTTATATCACAGGTTATGCCAACCGTTGCGATGCCTTTCACCAAACAGCTTCATCAGATGATGGCGAAGGAGCCTTCCAGGCTATGACCGGAGCCTTAACCATGGCAAATATCAAATGTGATGACATCAGTTATATCAATGCCCACGGAACAGGCACTCCGAATAATGACATAAGCGAAAGCAGAGCACTACAAAGAGTTTTTGGAGACAGAGTGCCTGCAGTATCAAGTACCAAAGGTTATACAGGACACACTACTTCAGCATCGGGAAGTATTGAGACTGTGATTTGCATTCTTGCCATGAGGCATGGTTTTATCCCTGCCAACGTTGGATGGAAGAGGCAGATAGATGGAGGTATTACTCCCTCAATGGGGGAGGAACATGCTGAACTTCACCATGTCATGTGCAACTCATTTGGCTTCGGAGGGAATGACAGTTCTATCATAATCAGTGACTCGCCTTCTGCGACAAAAGAAAAAATAGAAAGATATGACAGTGAAGTAATGGCAGATGTAACTATTACTGATGAATCACAGTTGAATGAACTGAAGGAATACATCTCACCTATGGCTGCACGCAGAATGGGAAAACTGATGAAGGCTGCGACTTTATCTTCGATGAAGGTTCTTAAGAATACTGGTATAGAAAAGCCTGATGCCATCATTACAGCAACAGCATTCGGCATGTTTGAGACGAGTAAAAAATTACTGGATGGATTAGTTGAAGGCGGAGAGCGTTCTTTCAGTCCTACACTCTTTATGCAATCAACACATAACACTATAGGCAGTGCCGTCGCTATACGAAATAAATGTCATGGGTATAACATAACCTATGTGCAAGGTGAAAAATCTATGGAGTGGGCATTGCGTGATGCACATCGTCTTATCAGCATGGGTAGGGCAAAGACAGTCTTGGTGGGACATCACGACGAATTTGGACAATTGTACTCACGTAGCATGATTATTAAAAGAGTGACTAAATGAGGGTTGAATTAATCATATTATCCATACTTCAAAGTGCTTTGCTCGCTATGGCGCAGGTGATGCTGAAGTTTGCCATGATGAGAATGGAGCCATTCGTTTGGAGCAGAAACTATTTCTATTCTCTTTTACTAAATTGGCAGTTTGCATTATGTGGTATATGCTTCGGTGCAGCAAGTTTGCTATGGATGTATATAGTAAGGCATTTTCCTTTAAGCATTGCTTATCCTATGGTGTCCGTGAGTTATGTATTCGGAATGATTGCTGCTATAGTTTTTTTCCACGAAACGGTAGATGTATGGAAGTGGATAGGTGTTTTCTTAATTATTACAGGATGTATTTTAATCGTAAGGTAATATTAGCGTTATTGTTAACGTTCCCGTTAACATTGTCAGCACACCCTAAAAGCCTCACTGCAGACTTTGTACAAACAAAGCACATGAAGATGATAAAAGGTGAGGAGATGGTGGCTCATGGCCATATGGCTTGCCAAGCACCTTCGCTGCTTCGTTGGGAGTATTTTAAGCCATATTCTTTTGCCTTCGTAATGAATGGTGGTAGGGCTAAGATTGTAAAAAACAGCACTAAGGTGCAGGAGTTCAAAGGTCCTGAGGCAAAGATGTTCAAAGACCTTGGCAAAGTGATGATGACCATATTAGAACAGACCAGCAGACGTGGTAAGAGAATTGGACCTACTATATTTCCTGTTCCAAAGGATATGAGGCATCTTTACAACAAGATTACACTCTACCACAATAAACAGACAGGGGTTATTGAAAAGGTTGTGATGCAGGAAATAGAAGGCGACTACACTGTGATAGAGCTTAAAAACGTAAAGACCAATATAAAAATTGATAAAGGCATGTTTAAATAATGCTTGAACACTATCTGTATGACATATTATCAGCCGAAGAGGGTGATTTCATCATAATAATATTGGAAGACAGTCCCATGTTCAAGGGACATTTTCCTGAATACCCAGTTGTTCCTGGTGTCTGTTTAATGCAGATAATTAAGGAACTGGCTGAAAAACAGTTCGGAAGGCTTATAACCATGATGGGTGTTAGAAATGTAAAATTCCTGTCTGTTGTCAAGCCTGGCCAATGTTTGAATATAGAGATAGAAACAAGCTGCGAAAAAAAAGAAATACGTGCCACTGTGAATGATGATAAAGGAAAGTCAGTATATAAAGGATATCTGTATTATAATACCGACCTATAACAATGCCGGCACTATCGCCGATATAGTGCAGCGTTGTATGATGACGGGTTATGCTGTAATCGTGGTAAACGATGGCAGTACGGATAATCGTGACTTTGCCAA
>CAMNCV010000036.1 GCA_946534585.1 uncultured Prevotellaceae bacterium | reverse complement strand
GAGTGTCTGCGAAGCAGGCTCATGGTCGCCCACAAGCGAAATTGCGAGTGCAAAGGTATAGAGTTTTTTTCAAAAAGCAAAATTTTTCACGAAAAAAAAATCATATCATATACTCAACAGAGGTCTCCTTTATCGAGAATAGTTTATTGTATATGTCCTTGCGGTACAAACCGAAGCCGCTGGAGTTGCGGTCGCGCGGACGCTGTATCTTCACATCATAGATTTTGCCTATACGTCCTGGACCCGACTGCATCACGATGACACGGTCTGCCAGATAGACCGCTTCCTCTATGTCGTGGGTTACGAACACCACTGTCTTCTGCTGTTCCCTCACAATGTCGAGCAGATCGTCTTGCAACTTGTTGCGCGTGATGGGGTCGAGAGCACCGAAGGGCTCGTCCATAAACAATACGTCTGGGTTTACCGCCAGTCCGCGTGCGATCGCCACACGCTGCTGCTGACCGCCAGATAACTGCGTAGGAAACTGATGCTCCAGTCCGTTCAGTCCGACGAGGTCTATATACTGCTGCGCTATAACGGCACGCTCAGCCTTTGAGAAGGCATTGTTCTCCAAGCCCAGTTCTACGTTGCGCTTTACGCTGCGCCACGGCAGCAGACCGTAATGCTGGAAGATAGTGACGTATCGTGGCGAAGGCTTGGTCATCACCGCGCCGTCAATGCTGACGCTGCCCGTGGTAGGCTGTTCAAAGCCTGCCATAATGTTGAGCAGGGTGGATTTGCCACAGCCAGAGAAACCCAGCAGGCATACGAACTCGCCCTTGTTTATCTCAAAGCTGACGTCGTCAAGCACATGTATGGTCTCCTGCCTGCCGTCGCGGTTCTTCCGCTGGAAATCCTTTGATATGTTGTTTACCTCAATGTATGCCATAGTATGAAAGCACTTTCTTTTCAAATTTACCGATTAAATAGTCAAGGATGAAACCTATTACACCTATCACTATCATTGTGGCGAGCAGTATGTCGGTGCGCAGGTTGTTGCGTGCGTCTATTATCATGTAGCCCAGACCAGACTGCGTACCTACCATCTCACCCGACACAAGGAATATCCATGATGTGCCAAGAGCAATGTGCAGCGAGTTGGCTATCTGTGGGAACACCGCCGGCAGTATGATGCTGAACACCGTCTTGAGGCGTGATATGCCGTAGTTACTCGCCACCTTAAGGTATGTCTCATCCACCGTATGCACTCCCCTTGCAGTAGTGAGCAGCACGGGGAAGAAGCCCGCAAGGAAGATGATGACGATAGCAGGAGTGTCGCCTATGCCTATCAGAAGCACGATGAACGGCATCCATGCCACGGGGGCTATGGGGCGTATCATCTGTATCACGGGATTGGTAAGCCGGAACAGTATGTTGACGTTGCCAATAAGCAGTCCCAGACCTATGCCTGCCACCACAGACAACAGATAGCCTATGACGAAGCGAAACATACTTGCCGCCACTCCGTCGGCGAGCGTACCGTCACCAGTAATCTCGGCAAAAGCCTTCGCCACATCAAGCGGAGCCGGGAAGAGCGCACTGCCGAAGTCGCCGATTACCACCGCCAGCTGCCACAATGCCGTGGCTATAGCGAATGATGCTATTGTGTATAATGTTGCTTTCATTTCACAAACTCCTCAAATGTAGGTGGATTGTCTATTATGCCGTATTTCCTTACCTTCTGGGCAAGGTCGGCGTATGCAGCCTTGGTGATGTCAAGTTCAGAGTAGCTTATCCACTCAAGCGACTGCCTGAGTACTTCATCCTTTTGTGACAGTATCTCCTTTGCCTTACTGAGAGCTACCTCCTTATCGTCAAGATGCTTGCCCGCAGCCTTGTATGCAGCAATGACCTTATCCAACTGCGACTTCTTGGCAAGATAGGCACGGTCGTTGAGCACCAGTCCGCAGCAGATGCTACCCTGCCAAAGTTCATCACTGCGATAGAGCACCTTGCCCTTGCCGCCGAGTATGCCTGCCGCACCGAAAGGCTCTGCCACGCAGTAGCCACTAATCTGACCGTTGGCAAGAGCAGATGGCATCTCTGGCGGAGCCATCTCCACCACGTTCACGTCGCTGATGGTCAGTCCAGCCTTGGCCAATGCCTCCTGCAACAATATGTGGTGGGAGGATGCCCTGTGAGGGATGGCGAAGGTCTTTCCTTTCAGATTCCTTGCGCTGGTTATGTCCTGCGATACCACTATCACGTTGCCATCGGTATGCCCGAGAGCAACGGCTGTCAGTCCTATGCCCTGCGCCTTTGCCTTCATGGCTAGTTCAATAAGCACCGAAGCACCGTCCACGCGCCCTGTATTGAGAGCATCAAGCAGTTCGGGCCACGAGCCATACTTCACAAGCTCCACCTTCACGCCATCTACCGACTTCAGTTCGGTAAGTGGCAGGGCGTGGGTTATAGGCAGATAGGCTATCCTTACCGTATTAGGGTCTGACTTCCTGCCACACGACATAAGCAACAACGTAGCTACCACCGCCACACAGAATATTATCTTATTAAATGTATATCTCATATCATCGTCTTTTTTACCAGTTAAGTTTCCTACGTTTCTCATTAAGGTCGTCCACCAGTTGTCTTACCAACTGCTGCGTATCAACGTTGACTATCATCTCGCTACCCAGTATAGGCTTTGTGCCGTGTGCCATAAACTCGTGTACATCAGGCGCACCCTGCGTAGGCGCATATACACTATGGTATGAGTTCATGCCGAGCAGGCGGAAGGCGAGCGCGGCGCAGATGCCTTTCTCATTACTCCACTCTGGCGATATGAAGGCATACGGCAGGTCCTTTATCGGTGTGCCGAGCGCACCGCTTATGCCGTTGAAGAAACCACTGGCACGAGCATTGTCCAGACATTCGCCCAGATGCCATACTGGCGGTATATTACCATGCTCCTCACAGAAAGCGCGCAGCGAGTCGCCCGTGACCTCAAGTGCCTTGCTTGAGCAGAAGCCCATCTTCAGCAATGCGAATGATGCACAGCCGTTTGTAAGTATCAGTATATTGTTTTTCAGCAGCACCTCTGCCGCCTCTATAATATGCTTCTCGTATATCAGTCGCGGATTGTTACAACCCACGAGGTTCACTATACCCTTGATTCTGCCGTCGCGCAGCGCATCGGCTATGTCACGCAGTCCGCGCTCGAAGTGCTTGGCTGCCCACTCCACGGAGAAGCCCATCTCTGCCTCCACCTCATACTGTGGTATCTTCACCGGCACATCGCGCCTGTCCTTGAATGCCTCAATGGCTCGCAGCACTATCTTCTCTGCCAGTTTCTTTATGTCACCGATATTGGAGTGTTCATGGTCAAAGCCGTAATGCTCAGCTCCAGGTAAACGCGCAGAGTCGCTTGTGGTGACCACCACCGTGCGGAAACACTTCGCAACATCCATAATAGTAGGGAACACATCTTGCACATCTGCCACCCACAAGTCGAGCGCACCAGTGCCGAGCACCAGTTCTGAGCCTACGGCATTGCTGAGTGGTATCACACCGCCGTAGCGATACATAGCACTGAGACCAGAGCAGCAAATGCCATAGAACTGTATTCCCTCCGCACCTGCCTCGCGTGCCTTTGCCTGATACTCGTCGGTCTGTCCGAGCCTTACTATCTCACGCACCAGCAACGGCGAGTGTCCATGTACGGCAATGTTGACCCACCCTTTCTTCAGTGCTCCAAGGTTCACCTTTGACGTAGAACGGTGTGGCAGCCCGTAGAGGCAGTCCATGGCTATGCCGCTGCCGAGGCATGATGTCCACGCGAAACTTACGCCCGTACGGAGAAACTGCTGCATCACGTTGCGCCAGTCGCCGTCAGTGCCAGTAGTGGTGCGATGCAGACTTTCAAATACCTCGTGATATGGAGATACAGGTATAATGCCGGCCTTCTCCCATGCGGCGATGCGCTCTTTGGGTGCATGACTATATATTGTCTTGTGTTTGTCGGGAACGGTGCGGCTCAGGTCCTCAAGCAGTATGTCGGCTATCTCACCAGCCAGCTGCCTTACGTCCTTCCCCTCCGTGTCCAAGCCATAGGTCTTTGCCTCTGCGAGTATCTTCTGTGTACCCTCTATATCAATCGGGGCCTTACCTTCTGCAGCATATTTCAGCGCAAGCATACTCGCCCTGCCTCTTGCTCCGTGGCTTGCCGTGCCTGCCGCAAGGTGGCGCAGCAGGTTGCGCGCCGCTATCAGGTTGGCATCAGCACCACACACGCCCCTCGGGGCTTTCTTCGTTATGCGACACGGCCCCATGAAACAGTTCTTACAACAGGTGCCGGCTATACCGAAGTTACACTGTGGCTGCTGACTGTCAAAACGGTCGAACACTGTCTCTATACCCATTTCCTGCATATGGAGCAACATCTCCCTGACAGCAGGATCGGGTGTCTGCTCTATCTGCTGTTGCTTATTGGGAAACGTCTTGCGGTATTCCGTCACAGCCGACATATAGTCCTTTGTATCGCCGTGTACGTGTGGATGTTCGGGGTCATGGTGATGATGCGCATGGCGTGCCTGATGCGCCAATATCTCCTCATCGGTCTTCTTGCCTGAGAACACCTCCTCAAACTGCTCGTTAAGGTCATGATGGTGATGTCCATGGTGGTGATGGTGCGCACCTTCACCACAGTAGTTGCTTTGCTCTGTCATAATGTGTTGTATAATTAAAGTCTATTCTTTTTATTCCAATTGCAAAGTTAACAATATTCAGAATATTACACCAAAGACTTTAATAAAATACAGAAAACTTCACCACAGGCCCATAAAACATAGAAGCTTTTTCTTTTATCATATATCATTTACCATACAGGGCAGAAAGCAAATGCTTCCTGCCCTGTATGGTAAACAGCGTTATAATATATCTCACACTTTCTCAAAAATATCGTCACGGCTCCACTGGCTCCAGTATTTTAACGCGAGCTCGCGCACATAGCTCCAGTATCGTGGCGAGTGGCCGTATGCCTCAACACCGCGCCGTATGTCCTCTTGTATTATGCGGACGTACTCTGTCTTCAGACGCAGCCGCAGGGTTTCTGACTTCCACGTGAAGAGTGCCTCCACGCGTTTGTCTTTCTCATCAGACAACAGGAAGAGACCGTGTCCCATAGTGGCACCGGTACTTACCTGCAAGCCGTCATTGAAACAGCTTACCGGAGGCTGGCTTCCGGCGTATGACAACACCTCTGGCTCATCATCGCCGTCATGCAACGACATGGCGAGGCAGCCCATCTTGGCTCCAAGCGTGGAGTAAATGCCGAGGTGTCCGTGAATCTCGTTTGTCAAAACCACCTTATGCCACTCCTCCTCCCCGAAGCGTCTCACGGTGTCATCCATGACCATGCGCACGTCAGGGGCATAGCACTCACATGGGAGTGCCCCACTGTTAAGCACACAAGACATTACTTTGATATCTTCTTAATAAACGCATAACCAAGCAACACCTGCATGAGCAGTCCTGGTATGCCAAGACGCACATCTTGCAGGGCTGCGTAGAGGCTGCCGGTATATACATACTCAAACGCCATGCCCACAAGCTGATAAGCCACTACTACCAAGGCCAGCAGACCGATACTTACACGCTGGCTACGGTGTGCCACGTAACTTGCCACTACCGCCAATGATACTGACTTGACCAGAATGGCCGGCAGTGCGACTGCCGGAGGCATACCGAAAAGCATACTGTTGACAACAGGAGACAGAACAGCCGTAAGCAAGCCTAAGTTGATGCCGTAGCAATACGCACCCACAAGGGTGAAAAAGTATATAGGCAGGAGCATCAGGCCGCCTTGTGGTACAAGATGGCATAACTGTGGCAGCAGGATGTTGCCTATAACGAACATAGCACTGTAGAGGTAAGTTTTCTGCTGTGTAATCTGCAGAGTAGGATATGATACGTATTCCATATTATTTGTTTTATTTATTTATTATATCAGTTTTACTTTTCTCCGTTTTCACGCTGTCGGCTGCGTCAGGCGAGGCGGTGTAGTAATCGTAATAGCTGTAATCCCTGTAACGGTAGTCCTGATACCTGTCATGCCTCCAGCTTCCCTGCCTGTAGAAATCAAAGGCGGCCAGTCGGTTGCCCGTTTTGCAGTCACAGAACACGCCAGAGAAACGGTTGTCGGTCAAGGTGTAGCCTGAGGCTATATAGACATCTGCGCCGTCTTCATAGTATAGGTATATGCACCCGTTTCTCACCTCAAAATCGAAGTATACACGGGTGTAATACCTGCCACTGCCGCCGTAGTAGTCATACTCCACTCCTGTGCCCTTG
>CAMNCV010000035.1 GCA_946534585.1 uncultured Prevotellaceae bacterium | reverse complement strand
GACAGGCGGTAAGGTGACCAAGTGTCAAGTTATAAGTCCTACACTTTCCCTTAAAGGTAGTTTTGCGCATTATCATCAGACTGTTGCTATAGGTGGTATGGTTGGTTCCATCCGTGGTACTGGCTCTGTAACCGACAGTAAGGTTGATGGTGGTTCTATTGTTAATTCTGGCGCGGTGGAAATTAGTAGTGTGAATCTCTATGTAGGCGGTTTGTGTGGCCAGATGGAGGCGACATCTAATATGTCTGACTGCGCTACTAAGGGCATGACTGTAACTCTTGACAATACAACATATAGTTGGGCAGGAGCTAATGCCTCTACAAAATTCGCTGTGGGTGGTGTAATCGGTGATATAATGAAGCCGGCATCTAATATGCCTGAGCGTGTGCTCTCTTATAATGCCAAGATTAAAGCCCAGGAGGCTTTCGTTGGACCTGTAGTGGGATGCTTCAGTACTACCTACTATGATAATGGTGTTATTGCTAATGACTATTCAGGTGAGGGTAATGACGGTGGTGATTTGACGAAGACCGGCACATGGATGTATAACGGCTACAAGGTGCATGTCAATGAGGATTACATCGATAACATGGGCAGACGTAAGAACTATACCAAGGCCCTTGATGGCGATGGCTATCTTGATGTAGGTAACGCAGAGACTACGCTGCCAAAGACTAACAGTGCCAATGGTAGCGCACGTAAGTCTCGTACTGTCGTGTGGTATAACTATCTTAGTTATGATGTATCCAATAATACTTACCAAGGCGTTTATCCTGATTTCGGAGGCTGGACTGCTTTAAAAACTGGATACAGATATTATGCAACGGGCTATAACGCCGGTGCCTATGTTGACGCAGCACAGGCAGAGGCTTACTTTGAAACCATAGGTAACCCGGTTTCACGTTGTAAGCTTACCCTCGTAGATGAGAATGAGGGACGCCGTGGTAATAAATCGGCGCATACTATGAAACTTACCGTTGTTGAGGGTAGCATGAAGATAGACGGCAGCGGTTCAAATCCTATGTTGAAGTGGACTTGGTCTGTCAACGGCAAGACATCGACAGAAGCTCAGGATATGACTTTTGAAGTCACCCCTTCTTATAAGTCCGAGACTGTTGTCATTGTCACAGCTAACGATGGTACGGTGGTTTCATATACCATGCCGCGTGCCTTCCTGCCGACAAAGGATCTTGACACCAATGAAGATCGCGGTAAGGCAAATAATCCTTACGTCATAAGCGATGAGGAGGAGCTGCGTCTCTGGTCAGAGCTCTCACGCTCTACAGACGCATTCCCGAACGGCATCATCAATGGTGTCCTTGTTCAGGATGATGTAAAGAAATTCAATGCTGCTTTCTTTGAGCTTGGTGGTGACATCGATATGGAAGTGAGAGACATGGCAGGTGCGAGAGACGGTTACTCTGGCACTACAGACGCACTTTATGCGGAGCGCCACGGCTTCAACCATAACGATGATTTCCTGCCAATCTGCGGACTGACCATGGTTGATAACTATGATTATTACCATACATTCCGCGGCACGTTTGACGGAAAGGGTCATGTCATCAAGAACCTTCATCAGATATGGCGCGGTGGTACGCTTGATTTTGACACAGAGGATAATGCCACCCAGGCATGGGGACTCTTCGGTGTGGTCAGCGGCGGCACCATTAAGAATGTCATCATTGACGGTGCGAAGCTTGAGCACGACGTGTATAACGGCTCGTTCTTCTATGAGGAGGCCATGCACACCAATCCCCAGAACAACGATAACATCACCAACAGCGGAAATCCTCATGGTACTAACTGTGCCGTGGGTGTCGTAGCTGGTATGATAACGGCTGGTTCAGAGATACGTGATGTTGACGTGAAGAACAGTGCCATATATGCTGCGAATATTGACCCTACTTCGTGTCAGGCCGGTTCCGTTTGGAAGCAGTTTATCATCATCCGCCGCAATTACGGATGGGGGCTCTATGTCGGTGGTATAGTCGGCCGTGTGCAGAGTTCTTATGACGGCAGTACGCTTGGTGATCTGGGTCACAGCACTAAGATACACTATGTGTCGTCTGATGTTGATATTGACATAATGCCTGTGCGTATTAACTACCGTCAGAATAATAATGCTACGGCGTATGTACACAGAATGCACTTCAATGTGGGTGGCATAGTAGGCTCTATGTACTCTTCGGGTAACTACTCCACAATACCTTGGCCGGAGCACTCTTTCTATACCGGTCTCATACGTACCATGCACGGCACGGCGAGTCCGTCGTTCGGCTATGTATCTTACAATACCATAGCAGGTGAGAGCAATTACGCCAGTTTCCATAACCACTATATAGGTTATCCTGGTGTGCTTACCACCTCTTACTATAATAATCTTTATTTCCGTGACTGTTACAATGATGAGAACGCTGATAATGTCAATCACTTTAACTGGAAGAGCACTCCGCAGTATTCTCATCAAGTTCCTCTTCCTACAGCTGGTATGCTCTATTATAGTAATGCCAGCAACTATTGGGGTGTCGATGGCCAGAACGGTGTAAAACTCAATCCGGCCACTCATTGGGCTATCGGTCCTATTACTGACGAGTTGCTCGAAGCTGCTGTTTCGAAAAATGTTATGTATAAGTGTGATGCAGGTGCATATACCTTGCGTAAGCACAACGAGAGTGGAAGCTTTAATACAGGCGCAGGTATCGTCAGCCAGTATCACGGTATAAATCAGGCTACTTGGAAGGATTGGACGGATACCGACAACAGTGATGCTCTTGTCACTGAGTATAACGAGCGCGAGGACGGCACAAACAGAGAGTGGACATGGGCGTGGGATAGTGCTAACGGCAGGCCTATACTTACCTCGCAGTCTGCCGAGTTCCTTGACGTAACACCAGGTGAAAACGGAACATATACAGCAACGCTGAAGGGCGTGGATAATGTCAGTGGTTACTCTTACGCTTGGTATGGCCGTTGCCCTGGCACACTGTTGCAGGCTGATGCCACGTCTGATAACGGGGGTACGACATACACGCCGAACCCTGTGACATCTACTCATGACCGTTATATATATGCGGTGGCTACTAAGGATGGAGGTAAGACTTATACGTCTTCTCTGGTTAAGATACCGGGCACTTTGGGCAAGATAACTCTCACCATGCCAGTGCCAAAAGTTACCAAAAGTGAAGGCTCAGGTAACCTGACACATGAGGAGTATATCAGCCAGCGTATATCTCAGCAGGACTATTATAATCTTGAAGAGTCTATACGTCAGAAGACTCCTGACGTTTACTTCACTAAGGATGATGCAGGCTGGGAGGAGTACAAGAAGACTGTCGCCTCAGAGGTGTTGTATTATGATTATCAGAATGTATATATACAGTGGAAGAATTCAGAGTATGCACGTATTAAGTGTATAACGAGTGCAACTTGGGATGAGGCAACTCAAACGTTTGACGTGAAATATGATGAAACTAAGAAATCAGACTTCCTAAAAGCAGTTGAACATAAGAGTGATTCGGTGCTAAAAACCCATGCACAGTATTACAGCTACAGTGAGTTCCTGGCTCTTGATTCACGTGATGGAACTTATAACGCCACTGCTACTAATTCTGGTTTTACGTATAAGTTTGTTGACAAGAAACCTACTGGTACGTATGATGGTGAAGTTGAAATTTATGAGGATTGGAATCGCCCAGAGAAGGCAGGTTATTCTTATCCTCACCGCGATGTCACTGCGTCTGACTATGCATTACATCCTGTTGTAAAGCCAAATGAGACCAAGACAAAGATGACTGCTGTCCTCACTCCGTCTGCAAAATCACTGACGGGTGATAACTATCAGGTAACATATACATGGTACTACAAGAACGGTGATCCTGTAGAGAATGCTAATGACAGCACTTTGGAGGTAATTAATCCTACAGATCAGGACCGTGGTGCCTACTACTGTGTTGTGACGGTTAAGGATATGCTTTATGACTGTTACACTCCTGTTGTCTTCAGGGACACTGTAGAATATGCTTGGACTGATGTGAAATACGTGTTCATTAACCCTGACGGCCGTCAATATACTATTGAAAATATTGATAAGGATAAGCCTAGCGACTATACCTTGCCTAATGGTACGGATCCGAAAAAGACAGGTGTGGGTAATGATAATAACGATGGTAAGACTCCATATACCCCTGTGCGTACATGGGATGCAGCTTATGCCCTCCTTGATGAGACAGCATCTTGGGATGAGAATATCATCGTGCTCATAGGTACGAGCTCGGCAGCTATGACCACAGGCTCTACATTCGGTAAGGGTGACACCGGTACTCAGGGTGGCAGCTATACCGATACCTATAATAACTGGAGGTCGCGTGGCGCGGCTATGTTCGGACGTAATGTGACCATTCAGTCTAACACGGTTAATGTGACTGATTATCATGGACATCTTGAAATCGGTAACTGTGCAAGCGGTAGCTACCAGTACGGTTTCTTCATCTGGGGTGATACCCGCCTCCGTAATATGGAGTTTGGTTGTGACGGTACATCCGGTTATGGTATCATCTTCTGTCAGTATAATAACTTGGAGATGGGTGAGAATCTGAAGTTCGTTGATTGGCCTTCAGCTAACTCTTCTGGTACTGACGTAGGTCCGCTTCCTAACACTGTCATTGCTGACTTGCAGGTGTTCGGCGGTATCAACAACGATAACCGTTTCCGTTATATGAACGGACATATTAACAACTATAAGAAGTACTTGCCTCATCCAGAAGGCTTTACAATCAAGGTAAAGTCTGGTTTCTATAGCAATATCTGTGCATCAGGTCGTCAGACTACAGGTAGCGGTAAGGACCATAACGGTTTGGCAGGATGTCCTGATCAGCCTATCAAGTGTAATATCATCGTGGATATAGACCGC
>CAMNCV010000034.1 GCA_946534585.1 uncultured Prevotellaceae bacterium | reverse complement strand
CAATGGCATACTACCGTCGTGCCATGAAGAACGGACTGCCTAAGTTCGTGCGCTTCGCAAAGAACGTATGGAACGTAAACGGCGACGGCAGGACCGACGAGCAGATAGCAGAGGCAGGACTGCAGGCTTTGAAGGAATGGATGACGGAGATTGGACTGCCGCTGACCATCAGCGAGGTGGGTGCCACTGCCGACATGATTCCTGGCATCACCGAGGGCACCATCTGCTATCCGGCCGGTTACATGAACCTATCAAAGGATGACGTGGCAGAGATACTGAAGGAAAGCCTAATGGAAAAAAAATAATATTACATGTTCCTTATGCCTTAAGTTTACTTTTGCAAAATAGAATAGAAAACTCGTTGAAATGCAAAATTTCTGCAAATCGACGAGTTTTCTCTTATGCGTTTCAGAAAAAAACTTATTGGGTGGTATTTTGAATGGTATATAATATATTCTGTGGTGTTATAGCTATAAAATCTTATGTTTCCTTGCCAGATATTCTATTGCCAATACTGGCCATAGAGGCACTTTGCGGATGTTGGTTCTGACGGCGGGGATATCACACAACAAGAAGATGGATGCCAAGAGTAGGGCAAACCAGATGACGTAACCATACACCTGCTTGATAGCCACAAGCATCATTGAGTGCAGATAACTGCTGCCCATGAACTCTCCGAAGCGGAATTGTGAGAGGTCGAGGTTTGTGAGTGTCAGCTGGCGGCCGTAGTTCATCATGTCCTCATTCAGGAAATGCGAGAAGATGGTGGTATAGAAACCATAGCCCATAGCACCACCAAGATACATGTGGGGGATGTTGAACACAAACAAGCCCATGAAAAACATCTCAAGACTGGGTACCGATTCGTCCAGAGCCCACATCAGGGTGGGGGCAAGAGCACCATAGCCAAAGCCGCGGAGCATGATGGCCAACTGGTATTGCTCGATGTTCACCGCCATACCTACCGTGGAGTACATAAGCAAGGCGTAGGCGCTGATGGACAGAAAAGCGATGCCTATCAGTTTCCATACCTTCCATTGCTGAACTTTAAGCCAGTAGAGATCAAATCCTATACCAAGAAACATACCAGGCAATGCCCACATATATTGACTCTCTTTTGTGAGTTCTTCCAGTCCGATGACCTCTGTGTAGAGTATCTCTTCAAGTGTATGCTCGGCACCGAAAGCCAGTTCTCCCAATATGGTTACAATTAGAATGGGTATCACGTTGCGGCATTTCAACAGGCGAAGCTCGACGTATGGATAGCGATTGTGAATCAGTCTATAGAGGGTGAGTCCTGCAAAGATGAGTGCAAATGCCCCCACCATTCTGATATGCCGGTTTGCGAACCACCTGTAGTAATCGCCATAGACAAAGATGTACGAGAACAAAAGCATCGTGATGCAGATGAGGAATGCTCCCTGCCAGTCGGTTCCCTTTAGCGAGAACCTGTTAGGCATAGGACAGAACGGACGACACAGAATCATCTGTGTCAGCAGCACGAACGACATGGTGCCTACGCTAAAGGTGTGCATCATCTGCCATGTAAAATGATGCCCCATCCAGGCAGCAAGCCAGCCACCGCCTTCAATGGCCGTGAGAAGTATGATGTGGAGCACGGGGAAGAAGACGGCGAAGTCGCGTCTTGGCGTAATCCACAACTGAATGTTGCTCATACACTCGAATGTGCCTTGAATCTTGGCAATACCAGCAATGAAGCAAGCCACAACAAGTACAGGCATCGACTGACTATGCATCGTGATAACGTTGCAGATGCCCATCACGATGGCCGAGGTGCATAGCAACTGTTGATTGGTGAAGCGAAACTTCATCCTGAAGAACATAGGAAACCACATAGCCATGCCTGCAAGCGTGGCATAGAGCAGAAACATCACGTCTTCAATCATTAAGTTTGTTGTGCCACGAATCTCGTCGAGAGCCCCCAGATACATGCCTCCCGAGAATTGGAAGCACAGAGCCGTAAGAACGTAGATCCAGGGTTGCAACCTGCGAGGCACCCACCCTTTCATCATTGGCATAGAAAAAGGCATACCGGTAGGTGGCGGTGGCGCCTTCATCAGAAATTCAGTCAGTTTACCCATTACTCTTCAACCTTACAAACAACGTTATAACCACCATGAAGCTTCTTCAGTTCATCGCATGCATCAATCCGAACACGTACCGTCACACGCTGCTCTACCTTTACGAAATTGCCTGTAGCATTGTCGATAGGAATCAACGAGAACGCACTGCCTGTAGCATCGCTGATACGCTCTACTATACCTGTGTATTCCACATCAGGAACAGCATCGGCAGTAAAGCGCACCTTATTGCCAACCTTGATATTTGGCATCTGTGACTCCTGATAGTTGGCCTCTACCCATTTCTCATGTTTGTCAACGATGCTCACCATTGTCTGACCGGGATTGACCAGCTGTCCCACATGAATATCCTTGCTACCCACCACACCGTCACAAGTGGCAATGATGTAACAATACGACAGATTCAGTCGGGCTATCTCCACCTGTGCTCGTGCCAGTTCTATGGCAGCTTCTGATGCTGAGAATTGATGTCCCTGCTCTGCCACAACGGCCGTCTGCGTGTTGCGCGAACGAAGTGCTTGCTCATAGCCGGCCTTGGCACTCAGACAACCCGTGTGGACATTGTCATACTGCTGTTGGGTAACAGCATCCTGTTCCAGCAGTTTCTTAAAACGAGCATCCTCCCTCTTTGCATTCTCCATCTGCACACGAGCGGCTTCAATGCCTGCTTCGGTCACGCTGATACTGGTCTTTGTGGTATGGATACTACTTGCCGTACCCTGCGAACCACGCTCGGCACGGGCCAGATCGGATTCAGCCTGAGCCAGACGAAGTCGAAACTCGGCATCTTCGATGACAACAAGTGTATCACCTTTCTTCACCTCCTGAAATTCACTGAAGCGTACCTCGCGTATAAACCCCTGCACACGGCAGTTCTGTGGCACTATATTCTGGCATACACGCGCATTATCCGTGACCTCGCCACCACCGAAATGCATAAACTGACTGGCGGCATAAACGGCGCCACATGCTATACAGAGTATCACAATAGCATTATAACTATAGGTTGAAATCTTATTCTTTTCCATTTTTATAGTGTATTTGTTATATATTTAAGTTTGAAATAGTTGTAAAGCATGTTGATGCGTGCATTGACCAAAGCCATATCGGCTGCGAGCTTCATGTTTGATGCATCAAGCATATCAGTCAGTAAAGCCAGGTCATTGTCGTAACGGTTTTTCACCACCGCATAGTTCTGATCGGCCAGTTCTACCTGTTTCTCTTGTGTGCTAACCTCTACTGAGCTGGTCAGCAAGTTGGTGTAACTTGCCTGCACACCATTCTCTATACCTTCTTGCGCCAACTGCACTCGTTCATGTGCCTGGGTATTTTCATGCTTCGCCTTACGGATAGCATGCTTGTTCTTCCACAGGCTCGACAGATTGTATTTCACGCCAATGCCAACAAACCACACGTTGACGTTGGCATTCTTTGGAATCAGGTCGGAGGTGTATGGACCAAATAGATTATTCTCTGCCACTATAGCCACTGAGGGTCGCAATGCCGCACGCGTGTTTCTGACCATCTGTTCTGACATTTCTGTGGCAAGTGTAGCCTGACGAATGTCTATGTTGTTTTCAGCTGCTGTCTGCTGCCACGACTCTTCTGAGGCGAATGCCTTGAGTGCCATGCTTTCCTCTTCAAGCGACTGCGCATCCACATCAAAATCCTCTCCCTCAGGCAGATGGATTGTTAAGCTGAGCTGATGACGGATAATCTTCTGTGCATCTTCAATTTGTGTCTTTTTAAGCAGGAGACTCTGCAATTGTAACTCATATCGTGTCAGGTCGTTCTTCAACACCGTTCCCTGCTCTCTACGCGCCTTCATCTGCTCGATGACTTTCTCCGTCAGCTCGATGTTCCTGGCTATCACCTGCGACTGGTTCTGCAGTTTGCAGAGGTCAAGATAATATCCAGTCAGCAAGAAACGCACCTCCTGACGATTCTTCTCCACGTCAAGTTCTGCCATCTGATGACCCAGCCTTGCCATTTCAATGCCAGAACGGATGGCTCCGCCTGCATAGATTACCTGACTGGCCTGAGCAGTGAAACTGTTACCCCAATGTGGTGTGGGCTGTTTGCCATTCTGCACCTGTTGAGGTCCCAATCCCGGAACAACATACTCTGTAGTGCCACTGGTAGAAAAGCCTCGTGACATTAAGAATGCATTGCCCGTATAAGAGCCTTGCACGCTGAATTCAACACTTGGCAGCATGGCTGATTTTGCCGATGCCACCCCTTCTTCTGCAGCCTTCAATGCCGCTTCGCTGACCTTGATGCGCTGATTCTGTTGGTCAGCAAGGTCAAAAAGTGACTTAAGACTCATCTTATGCTGTGCATACGAAGGTACACAGCAACTTGCTCCGACCATCATTGAGACAGTCAGAGCACAAAAATACTTGTGATAATTCATTAAAATAATAAATGTATTCTTATAAATCATTACTCGTTGTATATTCCTTCCCTCGGAAATACGAATAATGAACCGTCATGATTCGGACAAACCTCACGTTTGCCACAATGCGCTACAAACCTCTCTGATCAGGGAATAAATCAAAAGAAGAATTTCGAGCACTATTAATTGCGAAATCCCGAAAACGGGCACAAAGGTACAAAAAAAATGCCAAATCGCAAAAAATAACAAATAAAAAATGACGCATATTATGAGACATTTTAGACATTTTATCAAAAAAACGTCCGCAACCATCATGCGAATAAAAAAGGTAATATATCGTTAAACCCACCTATATTATTCACCATGATAATATATGTTATTTAATGGGAAAGCTTATGTATTAAAAAGTAATTTCAGTGTATTTATAAAGTAAATTCAGTGAAATTACTCTGCAAATTCAGTGAAATTACTCTGCAAATTCAGTGAATTTACTTTGAATAAGTTTTGGGTTTACAAAGAATTTTACTAACTTTGCACATGAATTATATAACATATTTATATATTATGCCAATACAATACAGATTATTACAGAACAAAATCAAGGGTAGCAAGAACTACAACAAGTTTTATGCACACACCGTGAAGCGTGGTGTGATAAGCATGGAGGAGATAGAGAAGACGATAGAAAGCAACTGCACTGCGAAGTCTTCTGACGTCAGATTGGTGCTGCGCGAACTTTTCGATACCGTAAAGCATTATATGCAGGAGGGTTACGTGGTTGACCTTCGGGAGATGGGCAAGTTTTCAATATCGGTGAAGAGTACCTGCGTAGATAATCCGAAAGACTTTCGTCTGGACAAGAACATCACGGGGTTCAAGTGTAACTACACTCCTGATGGAAGAAGGAGCAACGTAGGTGTTGACGGCGATGGTCCAAAAGTGGAGCGTGGTTTCTTCGATGGTTGCAAGGCCGTAGAGGTGAAAGCTTAGCGGTTTATATTCACAATCCGTGCCGACGTTAGTAAACAAGCGTTATTTGCGTTTTTTCACCTGAAAAATGTTTTTTTTATGGTGTGAATATTCTGCCATGCTACCGCAGCAGAACACGGAGAATACGGCCCGTATAATCTCGCTGTACTGATAGCCTGTCAGCGTACTGCGAAGCCCCAAGTGGGAGTCGAT
>CAMNCV010000033.1 GCA_946534585.1 uncultured Prevotellaceae bacterium | reverse complement strand
GTTGCAAGTATCTTCATCGTTCAACCATCTTTACCTCTGCCTTTGCATATATTTTGTTAGCGACTTTCACCTCAGCTCTTACCAGCAGTATGCCCAGGGCTTCCTCTATTTTTTCGGCTGTAGTAGTTATCGTGGTACCCACACGAGGCAGGTCTGACACGTCGTAGCTGTTTATGGCTCCTATATAACCCGTCTTGAGATTCTTCTTTAGTATGTATCTATTTATATATCCGATGCGAGCTGCACACGTTTGGGCAATGTTCTCCATCATGCCTGCAGCTGACAAAGCACCATTTTCTATGAATATGCCGCCTTCCCTGATTGATGTTTCGGTTATGGTAAACCTGTCGTCAAAATGAATAAGACGGTCAACCAGCAGCATAGGTTCACGCTGAAGCAGTATGTTATGTATGTCTATCTCGCTTAATTCCAAAATTCAAAATAGTTATACCACTGTTCTGGATACATAGTTACGACGCGCTCTAACTCTCTGGCGTAGCTGTCAGCCAGTCCCCTTACCTGCTCTGGGCGTGGTGCCTGCTTGTCATACGTCAGCGGGGTTACGTATATGCGGTAGCTTTTAGCCCCTGTTTTCATTACATTAACTGCCAGGCAGTCAAGACCTCGCATTGTCGCAACTCTGAAAGGACCTGCAGGCAGATGCGCCGTAGCTCCGAGAAGGTCAGTCTCGATACTTTTCTCTGAGCCGAATATTCTGTCGCCCGGCATACTTACTATCTCGCCATTGGCAAGGGCGGAGTTTATTTCATACAAATGACTCATATCTGCATCGATACCTATCATGTTTATATTGGTATTGGCAAACATCTTATTACGATTCTTCATTACCGATGCTTTTTCTCCCCCGAATACCAATGCGTTAAAGCGCTTCTTTTCTGCAACGAGCGAGTATCCTGCTATTTCGTAGTTGCCTACATGAGCACTTAACTGCACAAAACCATCCTCTCTTGAAGCAAGGGCAAGGAAATGTTCATTACCCACTATCTCTATATTGAAATGCTTTCCAGCATACATTGCAAACTTATCTATTACGACTTGTGCAAAGAGATAGAAATTACGATAGGTAGCCAACGCTGCCCTGACTTTAGAATAATGCCACCTTTTACGGAAATAATGATAGATTATTTTTTGAGCAGGATTCACCAACAGGCAAACGGGAACTACGCATACTGCCACGAAAGCATACCATAAGCGCACATCACTGTAGCGTAACATGCGTATGAGCCACTTGTGCATCCATCCATTGCCGTATGTAGTGCCTGCCCAGTTTCGTTCCATTGCAACTTTTATACCTCCATGTGTGGTTACAACTTGCTCTCAATATAGTCATAGAACTCGCCGAGAGTAGTTATCTGCTTGAATTCCTCAGCCTTAATTTTGTAACCGAAGGTCTTTGCTACGAATGCTACAATATCTACGTAATCAAGGCTGTCAATGCCCATTTCCTCACGCAAATTCGCCTCAGGTGTAACCTTATCGCTGTCTATCTCAAGTTCCTCTGTCAGAAACTCATTTATCTTGTCTGTAATCTCTTGTCTTGTCATTTCTTTATTTTATTTTCTCACTACAATAATACTGTGCCCCTGCCCCAGTCCGTCATATATATGTTCTATTGTCAGTCCAGCACTTTTTATCATTTGTTCCATGTCCTGACTATGATACATCTTACTGTTGCCATTGGCTATGGCTGTAAAATACAGGCTCGTCATAGTGAGGCAGAAGGCTGCAGGTTCAAACCGCTGACGGTCCCATAGCGTCTCCATGATAAATAGGCGGGTATTTTCGCCCATCACCATCCTTGCTCTGCTGAGGATGCTTATAATTTCATCCTCGCTGAAACAGTCAAGGAACTGACTCATCCATATAGCATCGGGACAGCCTGCTTTGAAAACGGGAAATGCCGTTCGGGAATCAAGCAGATTAAGTCCGATGCCGTTTATGCGCTCTGCTCCAGGCTTGCCCTCAATGTTCCTTTTCATCAGTTCTATCTGTTGAGGCAGGTCGAGTATCGTAACATGCACATCCTTGTCATATTTCACACACTGCAATGCCCACTTGCCCGTATTGCCACCCACATCGTAGAGGGTTTTCACCTCATACTTCTTAAATACTATCTCCAGAGCCTCAGGAAATGATGAGTCACTGTAGAAATGGTCAAATCCGAACCAACTCTCCTGTACCCTCTCTGGTAATGATGAAAGTCCCTCATACACCGTAGGCCATTCACCGAAGTGACGCAATCCTACAGGTTTGCCTTCACGAAGTGACTCCTCAAGATGAAACCACCCCACGTAATTTACATCGTGGTTGAAGTCCATGTTTACTCTGGTAGCCTCATCAGTAAGCAGAAACCATCCAGTTTTCGATAAAGTGTAACGTTCACTATCAGCGTCTATCAGTACTGTGCCAATGGTGAGACCTGCTTCAAGCAGACATTTCACAGCATAACGGCTGAGTCTTTGACTATCTTGTAACGCATTATAGACTTCTTCCTCCGTCATGCCTTCCCTGCTATTTCGTAGCAGGTCAAGTATGCCGAACTTCACTATGAGGCGCGATGCCTGAAACACTACCGCCCCCCACGCTATGAATTCCGCCTGCCTTTGAGCCTCCCTCGCCGACAGTTGTTCTTCTGTGTACCTTTTTTTTAATTCTGGAAAAAGATTCATCTTGCTTTATATTGAAATTGCAAAGATACATTTTTTTTCTCGCTCTAC
>CAMNCV010000032.1 GCA_946534585.1 uncultured Prevotellaceae bacterium | reverse complement strand
GTCTCAGCACCAATGTTACACTTTGCCCATAGTACAGACAAACCTAAGTCAACATATTCCATCACCTGTGCATCCATTGTGAAGCTCTGCACATTTCCCTTTACTATAGTGCTACCTATCTTTGTATAGGCGGTATAGTAATAAGTCTTGCCAGGTAACAGTCCGCTGACTTCCTTTGAGAAAGAAGCGGCCTCGGTCTCCACAGGTATTGTAACATTATTACCTGTAGCATCTTCAGTGTCAGAGACGATGAAGCCACACTCTACATTAGAGAGAATATCATCTGCATCTGCTACCTTACCAAGCAGCGTAACCTTTGTTGCGCTTTTACCTTCTACTTCAAGAGTCGTCACAGTAGAGTTGGTACAAGTAAAACTCTTCGTCGTACCATATTTAGTCACTTTGCCTTGCAATGTAACAAATTGTGCATAGTAATATGTCTTGCCAACAGTGAGTCCCTTAATCTCACTCGTTACCGTACCATTATCATTGATAGTACCATTAACCTTTGTGCCACCTTGTACCCCTGCTTCCGTATCTGCATATACTACACCTACGGTATAAGATGAGGCATTCACCTCCGAAAGGTCTTTCACCGTGCCTGTGGTAACAGCGGAATAGGCTGTTGTGACAGCATCGCCAGTGGTAACTTCTGATATAATATCGCCAACAGCAGGACTATAGTCCGTCTCGTCGCTACACGCTGTGAGGCATAATCCCACAAGCAGTGCTAATGATTTAACAATATACTTTTTCATACGTCTTAATCCATCATTATTGAGTTAATAGTTACAGTCACACCCGTAAGTTTGTGATCTACCATATTCTCGTTAAGGTTGAAATCTGGCAATTGCGACTGAGCATTCATTGCGTCAATACAGAATACAAGGTTCTCAGTAGCAGGTGACTTCGCGGTAACAGTAACGGTGTATGTACCATCACCCTTGAACTTAAAGTCATTTACTCCAGATTTAGGTTCCCACAATTCTGCACCGCTAATCATCACAAATGCATCTACTTCATTATCAAATGTTCCTAAGCCGCTTACTGTAAAGTTGATTACCATCTGTTTCTTAAAGAATACCTCATTAGAATTTACAGGAGGATTATCAGCCGTACCTGAGCCCCAGCAGTTAAATATTTCTATACGGAAGTTTCCTTTACCTTCGATGTCACCATAATGTAGCAATGAACTATTACAAGCAACGGCACGTGACTCTTGTCCACCAGCAACAAACTTTGTAATATGGTAAGTAAGGTATTCATAAGCATTTCCTTGTGCATCATACTGCTTTGAACCTATGTATATGTCAGTGATATCCCCCGTTAGAGGATCTACATCATAGTTTATAACCTGTAGTTCATTCTTCTTGTTACCAAACTTCAAATCACTATTAGCTGCAACATTGAACCAAGGAAGTGATGCCCCACTGAATGTCATCTTACCATTATCGTCAAGGCTATAAGTCAAGGTCGTTGTATTGCCAGAAGGGTCTGTCAATTCAAGTGACTTCGTAGAAGAATTAAACTTAAAGATAACGTCAGATAAATCAATTTGTCCATAATCTTCCGCACTACGTCCGATTGCACTACCGTTGAGCGTATTCCATGCTATTGGTTCTGTATCAGCAAACATATATGTTGTTGTCAGCTGATTGAATGGCTCAAAGTAGTCGTTAAATGTGCGATTCAATGTTACATCGTCGCTCCAACAACTCTGACACTGAGCATTATTTGAGAACGTCAGCTTTCCACAGGCATTACACTTATACTGATGTTTCAGATGAATCGTATTATCTACAGTTGGTTGATAGTTATCTGCCCATTCTTTTGTTACGTAGTTGAATACTTCAATCCATTCACCACCCCAACTACCTGGGATACGCGTATATGCAACACGCATATGGTTTTCATCTATTTCCACTATCTGCATATTCTGGCGCCATGTATCTCTACGTTCTGTCCATCCGTCTGGGTGCATCAAATCTGCATCAACAAGGGTCAGAGTGAGCAAATCCTCATTCAAGTTGAAAAGACCTTCCTGAGTCTCGCCTGTATCACCATTATAGTAAGAATAACCAGCACGTCCTACAAGGTCAAATGTCATAGTACTTGCAAAGTTAGCACTCGTATGATTTACGCCTGGATCCCAGTTCGGTACAAACAGTGACTCTCCTGAAGCTATATTATAATACAATTTACGACAGAGGTCTGGGTTATCATCTGGGCTACCATAGGTAAACTCACCTGTACCATAACCATATTGACCATTATCATACACCCACGTTTTAGAGCCACCAGCACCTCCTGCAATGTACTCCCATACTGTGCCTGAAATAAAGTCTGCACAGAAGTCGCTGATAGTAAACTCGACAGGTTCACCAAATACGACTCCGGCACTCGTCTCTACACCAAACTTTACAGTGTATGTTCCCGCAAAAGGCATTTTAAGAGTAACCTCTGGTTCCTGTGAACGTCCCTGCGGATGCTCCCAAAGTACTGTGTATTTAGACCCCATGAGACTCTTCAGGTATATAATGTTCGGATTGTCAGCGTCATGTTCTATTGTGAACGCTACACCCTCTGCAAGGTCATCAGGCGATACCGTCTGACCACCTAGGCTGAACTCGTCGGGCGAGCAGCCTGTCATTATTGCTGATAAAAACAATAATGCAGTGAATATTATATTTTTTGTTTTCATTGTTTCTAATGTTTAGTTCTTACTTCCAACCTTCATTTTGTTTCAGCACGTAGTTAGAACGTGTAATCTGATTGTTTGGTATCTGACAGAGACCTTTCTTTGCCTTAATATTATCAGCAATGATATTGACTGTTGCAGCAACTCCGCCATCCTTTACCTGAGCACTACAAGCGATAGTATTTGCAGCCTTGTCTATTCCCTGACGCAACAAGTCATAGTAACGGATGCCCTCAAATGCGAATTCCAAACGACGCTCTTTCATTATAGCATCTTCCGAAACAGTCACTTCACTATAGTTGCTGTTAATACTGCCATTATCTTCACGGTAAGCACGCTCACGCACCATATTAAAATACTGTTGTGCATTTGGTGCTCCTAATTCTGCAGCCATCAACAATACATCTGCATAACGAAGAATGATAACATCCTGCCACTGCTCAGTCATAGCGTCACCAACAGTTACACCCCATGCAAATGGTAATGGTGTACAATCGGTAGTTGCCATTGGAGTATATTTCTTAACATAGTAACCCGTATATTGACGTTGGTCGGCTATGCAATCCTCAAAGCCCTCTTTCTGTTCAATACCCTCGCCGACTACATCAATTACTGAAGCTGCCTTGCGTTGATCACCTACACCATAAGCTTTCACCAATTCTGGGTTAACAGTGCAAATACCCCATCCGTAACCATATGGTGAGCAGTCTATGGCTTGAATACCACGCAAACCAATGTTTACAATCCAACGGTTACCATCATTATTTCCATTGTAATCCTGAGTGTCATTACACTTCATAGAGATTATAAACTCTTTATTACCCTGCCCAGCGAAAGTTGAACTTGCAAGCCAATCCTCATATGAGTAACTTTCCTCAGAACCGACAGTGATTGGTCCGCTTGACGCTGCTGGCCATAGATTCTTAAAGTTCTCTACTAAACCGAATTCACCAGAACCAATTATGTCCAAGCAAGCATCAAGTGCGTCTTGCTTAGTGCATCCTGCAGGTTCTTTACCAAAGCGTCCTTTATAGAATAAATATGCGCGAGCAAGTATGCCCTCTGCTCCATATTTCGTTACGTGACCATCGTTTGAAGCTGCGTTAGCCTTTGGATAAGCATCGGCAGGTATATTCTCAATGGCAAACTTCAAATCACGGAATATAAGGTCATAGACCGCATCGGGATCTGCCTGTGGTACATTAGCCTGCGTTGCTTTTTCTATAAGTGGTATATTCTCAAACATACGCACCATATCGAAATAACATAATGCTCGCAGCGCATGCGCCTCGCCCAAATATGTACCTTTCTTCGCAGCACTTGTCCACTGTATGTTATCACCCTTCTCTATGAGTGTATTACAACGGAAAATAGCAGCATAATATGCCTTCCAGTCGTTCTCCCATAGATTCGTGTAAGATGGTGCTTGTGACAAGTCAAACTGGTCTACTACATTATAGTTAGTAGCATCTCCAACACCCGCACCGGCAAAACATTCGTCACTTTGCATCATTGATGACATTACGATTGGAATACTACCCGTTGATGTTGTCTCGCGCCATCCAGCATAGCAACCTATAAGTGCGCGATAGGCATCACTCTCCGTTTTATAGAAAGTTTCGGAGTTTCCCTCTGTAATACTCTCTACGTCAAGAAAGCTATCAGAACAGCCTGTCATCATCATGGCTACCATTCCGTATGCTATTATATTTAATTTTATTTTCATTGTCTTAGAAATTTTAGAATTTTACATTCAGGCCAAAGAGGAATGTGCGTGGACGTGGATAATAGCCTACGTCAACACCTGATACCCAACTATCAGTTCCATAACCAATCTCTGGATCCATTCCATTATACTTTGTAAATGTGAAGAGGTTCTGTACCTGGAAATACAAACGTAACTGGTTAATGAACTTACACTTTATTATATCAGAAAAATCGTAGCCCACTGTAACATCAGAGATACGCAGATAATCACCATCATGTAGATAGAGATCAGAGAAATCCCAATTTATATTATTTTCTGTCACACGTGGTATCTTGTTTGATGTT
Organism: uncultured Prevotellaceae bacterium; assembly: GCA_946534585.1. GTDB lineage: Bacteria > Bacteroidota > Bacteroidia > Bacteroidales > Bacteroidaceae > Prevotella. The sequence goes on along the minus strand of CAMNCV010000032.1, from coordinate 2,589 downwards.
CCCTCACCTGTCCAGCGTGAGAGTATCTCTGTTGTATAGTTTGCCTTTGCATTTGCATGATTTCGATAGGTCTGTACAATCTTGTACCCCGCAGCTCCGCTTGCAGTAATAGAGAAGTCCAACTTTTTCCAGTAAAGTGCTATATTAAAGCCAAAGCTAAACTTAGGCATACCATTACCAAGGTCAACTTTATCGTTCTCATCAATCACGCCGTCATGGTTTACGTCAATATATTTCACGTCACCAGGCTGTACGTCTTTCTGCTTTATACCGTTACCAGCACTTATCCAGTCTGCAATCTCTTGTTTGTTCTGGAAAATTCCAGCAGTCTTGTATCCCCAAAAATATCCTATCGGATGACCGTTCTGTGCACGATAGAATTCATCTGAGTTGTCATAAAGCATATTGGTCTTACCATGTATTATTCCGTCTTCATTAGGAATGTTGCCAACCTCATTATGATTATATGCTACGTTGGCACCCAAATGATAACGTAAATCTTTGTTGATATGATCGTCCCAAGTCACCGCAAACTCATATCCTCGGTTCTTCACATCACCTCCATTGATATAAGGCGCTCCTGTACCAGCGGTGTCAAGGATAGGTGCAACAACAAGCCAATCTTTTGTTGACTTCCAGTAAAGGTCAAAGTTTACACCTAAACGACTGTCGAGAAAACGTGCGTCTATACCTATGTTTGTCTGTTGTGAGGTTTCCCATGTCACATCGTAGTTTGCCAAACGACTTGGGTATGCTCCCCAGTTTGCAGACTGAGCTGTAGCACCCATGCCTGTGCCAAACTTATAATGTGTGTTACTTGTGGTGATAGGTGCTAAATATTGATAATTGCTAATATTCTGATTACCCACCTGACCCCAGCTTGCACGCAGTTTCAAATAGTCAAGCCATGACTTTGTATTTTGCATAAATTTCTCATTAGAGATAGTCCATCCAGCACTGAATGATGGGAACCAACCAAAGCGATGTCCGCTGGCAAAACGACTTGAGCCATCAGCACGCAATGTAGCATTGAACATATAAGTCTCTTTATAGTTCCAGCCAAATCGTGCGAAATAACTTACGCTGCGACTCTTATCGTGTGGTGCTCCCGTAGCTGCCAATCCCTCATCTGTAGAACTACCCGTACCATTAGTCACGTACGCATGCATCCAGTCATTATTCTTCAGCATACCATTGGCTGCATACAAACTGGTGCCCTCATAACGATAGCTTTCCATACCTAGTAATGCGTTGAACATGTGATTATCTTTTACTGTCCAGTCATAAGACACCGTGTTTGTCCATGTCATACCCAGGCCGTGTCCCATACTCTGAGTTGCTTGATCCATATTGTCATTATAGGTATAACTTGAGAAATGGTAATATGGCTTATATGTGCGGCTCTCGCTGGTAGAGTAAACAGTACCTAATGTTGACTTGTACTTCAGGTTCTTGATGATTTCCCATTCAAGATAGATATTGCCTGTAAACGTCACATTACGGTTGTCACTATTATTGTTAACCATCATCAAGCCATAAGGATTACCTTGCTCCTTCCACCATGAATCATTTGTTGTATCGTAATATGGTACACCATATATATTGTTGTCACCATAGATAGGAACAATAGGAGCTGCGGCAAAGGCTCCACGCAGAGAGTTGTTATACTGATCGCCAACACTAACACCGTGATTATTCTTATATACGACACCCAGCTGCTCCCCTATGCGAACTGCCTTGTTTATTTGATGATCGGAGTTAATACGGAAATTATAGCGTTTATAGTCTGATACCTCAGAACCACCTACTACGCCTTCTTGATCCATATATCCAAATGACAGGGCATAAGTAGATTTTTTGCTACCGCCAGTGATACCGAGATTAACGCTACGAGTAAGAGCGTTGTCATGAAGCATCTCGTTCATCCAATCTGAATCGTACATATTACCATTTGCATCATAGTTGGTGGTGTATTTCGTCCAATCAATAGCACCATTGCCAGAGTTAAGCGATGCTTCATTCATGATAGCCTTGTACTCGTCACGGTTAAGAAGATCCACCTTACGTCCTACAGACTGCCAACCAATGTAGGCATCAAGATTGATGCGCGTCCTACCTTCGCTACCACGTTTTGTCGTTACGAGTACGACACCGTTGGCTGCCTGTGCACCGTAGATGGCTGCAGACGCAGCATCTTTTAAGATGTCAATGCGCTCGATGTCGGCAGGGTTTACTGTTGAGATGTCACCACCGACTCCATCTATAAGATATAGAGGCTCTGCATTACCTACGGTTCCAAGACCACGTATTACTACCTTCATATCAGAACCAGGTTGTCCTGAGGTAGATGTGATGTTTACGCCAGGTGTTTGTCCTTGTAATGCCTGTAGAGGTGAAGTCGTATTCTTTTTCATGATGTCTTCACCCTTTACCTGTGTGGTGGCACCGGTGACAAGTTTCTTCTTCATCGTGCCATAACCTACGACCACGAGTTCGTCGAGTGACTGAGAGTCATCCTGCATGGTGATGTTCATAGTACCCTCGGCCTTCAAGGTCTGTGTCTGATAACCTACATAGCTCACTACGAGT
>CAMNCV010000031.1 GCA_946534585.1 uncultured Prevotellaceae bacterium | reverse complement strand
CCCTCACAGGGATGGGGTAGGGGAATAAATACAGAAGCAGCCATATTTACTTCTTTGTGTAAGTAGATATGGCTGCTTTGTCTTTATAAATACGATTTCTCTCATGAATGATATCTTAATCGAACGCATAACAGAATTTGTTTTTAACCACATGGTATTTGCCATGGTAGTACTGTTCCTGATCCTGTTTATAATCAACAAGACCTGTCGGTATTACTGGAATGTATATACAGGCAGATGGATTACGACAATGAATCACTTGCTGAAAGATGAGATGCGTGCAGGCAAGCGTATAATATATGTGGAGATGATGAGCCGGGAACAGATAGACCGTGCCATTGAAAGTTTCATCGAGATGTATGACAGTGATGAGTTGCACGTGGAAAGACCTGACATAGAGGAGACAGCGACAGGCTATATGCTGACGCTGAAGAACTCCACCACATACGATTTGTTTTGCTACTGGGTGAACTACATTGTCTATTCTGATGAGAAAAAGCGATTCAACAAGAATGTCAGTGCATTGTATGAGGTGCCGGCAGATGCGGAGGGCGTGTGGAGACAGTTTGCTGGTGAGCGGTTGAGGTTCTATATCCCTGAGGCAGATAATGAGTGTGATAATGTGTACTTCTCTACGCATGACAACCGTCATTTCAAACAGGAGTTTGCCGGACCGTTGATACCGCTGGATGTCGCTGTGAAGAAGCACAGCATTGTGCCGATAGTGATGTCGCTGGAGGTGGTTGCGGTAGTGGCAGGCAGTGTCTTTGTTCTTAACAGACAGTGCAGTCGTGGTGGCGAAAGCGAGTTAGACAGTACATTTGTGGAAGACAGTGCGGTGCAGGCTTTAGACAAGGAGACCGTGAATGAGCCGTATGTGCCTGCTGACACAGCGAAGCTGGGGTGGGTGACACGCCTGATAGCATGTGGCAACACCAAGGCGCTGGTGTCAATGATGGATTTCCCTATAAGAAGGAAATATCCCCTGCATGACATCAAGGATGCCGGTGAGTTCAAACAAAGGTTTGATGAGATTTTTGACAAGGGGTTCAGGGAGAGGGTAGCTCGTAAGGAGTCGGCGAAGTGGTATAACCATGGATACCGTGGTTACTGCTATGGCAAGAGCGGCGACCTGTGGGTGTATGAGAAACTTTACCTGATAGACTATTACTCTCCACAGGAGCAGAGCAGGTATCTGCAGTTGGTGAAGAAGGAGATGGGCAGTCTGCATGAGAGTCTTGGCGGTAAGGAATGGCGGCCCTACTGTTGTTTCAAGGTGGATAACGGAGGCATAGTGCGTGTGGATTATGCCCAGCGAAAGGAATATAGTGCGAGGAACGCACACATAGATAAGCAGGCACAGGCCGTGCCACAGCTTCAACCTATAAAGCTGAGAGGCGATGAGGTGTTCAGGATGTCTTTGTACTCAAAGGGCAGCGACCTGCACGGTATGCCACGCCGTATAATGTACGGCAAGGTGGTCATTGGCGGTTCCTTGAGTTCACGTGACCATCAGTTTGTTGACGAGGACGGCAATACGGTAACGTTTGGAGACCCGTTCTATGATGACGAGCTGATGTTGTTTACCGGAGCCCATGACGGTAACGGCTTGTTTGAGCAGCGCCACACTGACGGGTACAAACTTACGCCGTGCTACTGGCTGGATTTGATTAATTTATAAAGCATAGAACTTTCTAATGGTGATTATTGTATTGGACGCTGTAGCACAGGAGGAAGCAAGGCTGTCTTAGTATCGTATCAACTACTCCCAAACCAATTAAATGTGTCATCTCGCTTATTTTGTCATTGCTATAAGTCCAAATAAATAATTTTCACCATAAAAACTTGCACGATATCAAAACTTTTTTGTAAATTTGAAGCAGAAAACAATAGCAGCGTGATTATGGCAAACAAAGATAGGGCGAATAAATGGCTTGACATAGTAGCTGAAGATTTAAGTGTGGCTGAAGACCTTTACAAGACTGGTCACTGGCTGTATGTCGGTTTTATGTGTCATCAGGTAGTGGAAAAGACACTCAAATCCTATTGGTGCGTGTGTCGCGACGACGATCCTCCTTATCTTCATGATCATGAGCGTATAGCTAAGGGTTGTGGTCTTTACACGAAGATGAGTGAGGAACAAAAAGATTTCCTTGAAGGTATCAAGAGAATGAACATAGAGGCTCGTTACCAAGAATATAAGTTCGAGGTGGCCCGTACTCTCAATCGTGAGAAAACAGCTTGGATATTGGAACAAACAAAACAATTGCACGCATGGATACTCAAAAGACTAAGGGAAAAGTTATCAACCCAATAGATTTCACGCCTGACACCATACAGGGCATTCTCCCAAAGGATTTTGCCTTGGAGTTAGTGCGTCGCTATAAGGAAGTCATTGCTCCACGCTTCGATCCGGCTATGAAGGTGATTATGTTCGGCTCCTATGCCAAAGATTGCCCCAATGAATGGAGCGACATTGACGTTGCTGTCATTGTGCCAAAGGTAGATAAAGACAATTGGTGGGATACTGCCGTCTCTCTCGGTCGTGCCACTCGCGATATCAGCAGTTACATTGAGCCCATCCTCCTTGAAAGCGGTGAGGACACACCCATCTATCGCGAGGTTATACGTACAGGTGTGCCGGTGTAGTATGTGTGACGAAGTCACTGTATTCGATAAGATAGGTAGAGAGTATAATAATTAAAAAAATGCCGATGAATAAATAAAAATGAGCCATACGCCGAAAATTGTTAGTGGACTATCTAATTCTGATTGGTAATTCGTTTACGGTCTAACATAAAAAACAGATTCTCCCACGTTGCAATTCGTAACGTGGGAGAGCTTATTTGTTTTACATCCTATGATGACGACTTGATATTGTTTACAGGAACCACCAGCAGTAACATTATGTTTGGGCTACGGCACTCCAAGGACTACAAATTCACTCCCTTGCTACCGGCTTGACCTGATAAAATAAATAACAAGGCTTACTCTGCCGGCTTGACAACCGTAACACTGTCTCCTACTGTTAGTTTCACGCGACAGCCTTCTACCATAGGTAGATTAAGGCCGCTGTGGTGGCCGATGGGGAAGTCATAGCAGACAGGGATTTCGTAGTGCTGCAGGTACTCATGGAGCATGTCGTACATATCGGTGAAACCGCTGTCGGGACTCTTGTATTTTGAGAAATGTCCCACGATGATGCCTTTCA
>CAMNCV010000030.1 GCA_946534585.1 uncultured Prevotellaceae bacterium | reverse complement strand
TATATACTGACGTGTCTGCCTATGCTTGTGTTGTGTAGTCTTACATGTGTTGCGCAAGGCGTTGACTCCATTCAGACCTTGAAAAACGTTGAGGTGTATGGTAAGCGTCCACTTGCCACGTCGCAAACACTGCGAGGCACAGACCTAAGAGCACTCTCCACTACCTCGGTGGCTGATGCCCTGAAGTATTTTGCTGGGGTGCAAATAAAGGACTATGGAGGCTTGGGCGGACTAAAGACTATCAACGTGCGCTCTATGGGAGCACAGCATGTGGGTATCTTCATAGACGGCATACGCATAACGAATGCCCAGAATGGTACGGTAGATTTGGGAAAGTTCTCTCTGTCGAGTATGGAGAGCGTTGCGATATATAATGCCAACAAGTTGGACAACTGCCAGTCGGCATCGGAATATGCGTCTGGGGCTACGGTGTATATGCGTACTCGTCGTCCTACTAACGATTCTCTGACCGTGCAACTGAGGCGGGCATCATTCACCACTTGGATGGCAAAGGCTAATGCACAGTTTAAGTGGCGCAGGTGGAGCGGTTTCATAGATGGCGAGTGGACATACTCGGAGGGTGACTACCCCTTCCGCTATCACTCGGAATATGAGGATACCATAGGTAGGAGGGCTAACAGCGACATACGCTATGGACGCATAGAGGGTGCTTTGTTCAACGGCGGTTTCTCTTCGCACATCTATTATTATGAGTCGGAACGTGGCTGCCCTGGTGGCATAGTACGCCGTCTTAGCGACAAATATGTAAATGTGGCTCGTGAGTGGGACAGGGATTTCTTTGTGCAGGCAAGTTACGAACACCAGTTTGCCGAACGCCACCGCATGAAGGTAAACGCCAAATACACCAACGAATACCTACGCTATTGCACTAAATACCCCGAGAACCAAAACACGGCAAGGGTGGATAACCACTACAGACAAGAGGATGGCTACGGAGCCTTGTGCTATGGATTCATGCCTTGGTCGTGGCTATCGCTGTCGGCAAGTTACGATGTGCGCTACAGTAAACTGCGGGCAGACCTCAAGAGATTTGATGACGTGCATCGTCTTGACCAGAAACAGGTGGTGGCGGCACAGATGAACTGGCACGATATACAGGCAGCAGTTTCGCTGTTGCATCAGCACTACCACGATTTCACCTTTGTCAATGCAGGCGCAGCAGATCCCTTAGACCGTTGGACTCCCACTATCTCTTTGGCTTATTCGTGGAAGAAACTCACCATGAGGGTGTGGTACAAGAAGATATTTCGCGCGCCAACGCTTAATGACCTCTACTATACACAGGTGGGCAACCGCAACCTTAAACCCGAATACACCAAGCAGTGGAACATAGGTGCTGAGTACCACTACAACAAGGGAAGGTGGAATGTCTCACTGCAAGCTGACGTCTATTGGAACAAAATAGAAAACCGCATCGTCTGCCTGCCTATGAAGGGCACATACACATGGTCGATGATGAATTACGGCTATACATTCTGTAGAGGTCTTAATGCCACCATGCAGGGACACTACCACACGGGCGATTGGCAATTTTCGCTCCTTACGTCAATCACATGGCAACATGACGTAAATCGCACTGACCCCACAGATAAGGACACCTACAACAAGCCCATCTGCTATGCTCCCACGTTCTCTACTGGCATTACGGCTATAGCTTCGTGGCGCACGTTGCAGCTCACCACGTCATATCTGTATGTTGGTGAACGCATGTGGAGCTATGCCGACCCTAATGACATATTGGGTGCGTACAACAACATAGACATGAAACTCTCCTATACGAAGAATGTAAAGAAAGTATCGCTTGGCGTGTGCCTTGAAGTGTGTGACGTGCTCGACAAACAGTATGAGCATATTCCACGCTACCCCATGCCAGGACGTAATTACAAACTGACGTTTACGTTTGGAGTATGAGGTAAGCCCCCTGCAAGGAGAGGGATTATAATAATAAATAAATGATTAAAGAATAATGATTAAAGAATAATGATTAAAGAATAATGATTAAAGAATAATGAGAAAAAGACTTTTCATAACGGTAGTAGTCATAGCGCAGGTTTGCGTATGCTGTCTGGCGCAATCGCAAGAGAAGATAATTCTGCTCAATGAGGGCATGTGGCAGGCAGACAATGGTCGTATAACCTATTTTGAGAATGGGGAGATAGTGAGCAACCAGTGGTTTCGCGACAAAAATGGTTACAAAATAGGTGACACCCCCAATGACATAATACAGATAAACGACAACCTCATAGCCATAGCCATTAACTGGTCGAACATCGTGCAGTTTATAAAACCCGACGGCACGGCTGTTGCTGCCATAGAGGATATACCCAACAACCGCAAGCTCTGCTCTGACGGCTCATACGTCTATGTTACCAGTTACGGTCATGAATGTGGCACAGTTGATGGTACAAAGACCTTCACCAAGGGCTTTGTGGCAAAGATAGACCTTTCCACATTCAAGGTGGTGTCGGCTACGGAGGTAGGCTATGAGCCAGAGGGTATAG
>CAMNCV010000029.1 GCA_946534585.1 uncultured Prevotellaceae bacterium | reverse complement strand
ATTACTGCCGCAAAACGGTACAGCTTCCAAATAAGCTCTCTTGACAGCAGGAATAGAAGCCCAGTAGATTTTAATACCATCGCAATATCTAATCATAAGCCACGCTGTGATTCCTCCTAACACCGAAGCAAGCGAAGTAATAAGGGCAAACACCCATACATCTTGGGGACTTTTTATAAAAATAAAGATAAAAGGTAAACTCAGTAAGCGGAAACCAAACTGTATATAAGTCACCATCTTCATTTTCTGTAGTCCCTGATAATACCACTGAGGAAAGAGAATAAATGTCAACGTCTGCAAAAATGTTATCCAGAATACGCAAGGGGCATTACCCATGATTGGGTTGATTAACATTATAACCGCAAAACAAAGTACAGCTATCATCTCTATGTAAATCTTTGCCGTCTGTACGCACGACAACACACTTCTCAGGACTTGCTTATCATCGGAATGTAACGCCACCTGTTGAGCTGCAGGCAAATCAAAACCAAAGTTTACAAATGTGATAAAGAGAAACACCATAGAGGCAGCATAAGCGTAAAGTCCATATCCTTCCTGCCCCAACGTTCTTATAAGGAACGGGTAAATCAGCAGATAGAAACACATATTCAATATCTGCAAGACGGTCATGAAGAAATAGTTCTCCATGACTTTCTTATTGTTACTTAATGTGTTTCCTATTGCTGTTCGCATTTTATCTCAAGCCCTTTTCCTTATTTCTTTTTCAGATACACTATATCTAATTTTCTAAACTCGTCCCTCCACACAAATAAGGTTACTACAAAGAACGACAATATCATAAATGTCAATGCAAGCATCAATCTCTTGGGACCTGCTGGCTTGTTAGGAATTGTTGCGCTCTGTATCACGGTAAAAGCCGGTGTCTGCTCCTGCAACTTAGCCGTAGCCACCTGCAGTTGAGTATTCATGGAGGTGTAAATATTATACTTTAACTGCATCTCATTCTCAAGATCATCAATAACAGACTTCACGCTCAGAAGAGTAACATCATCATTTGCGTCAGCATAAGCAGCATATTTTCTGCGAGCCTGATCATAGGATGCCTTGCTTTCCGCTCTCAATTTTTTATAGTATTCATAATCAATCTGAGCTTTATGGGTGCGATACCCAACTATAAAGTCTTGCAATTTCCGACATGTTGCATTTGCCATAGTCGCACATATTTTCGGATCTTGGTCTGTCACCGTAATTGTTATAACATCAGTTTTCTTATCTACCGAACATGATATATCAGCCTGAACCCCTTTGAATATATCACTCTGCTGCTCCGTAAGGCTAAATACGTCTATCTCTTCCTCACCATTATATTTATCCTTTGGGGTAGGGTTGAACATCTCGTGTACCTTACCTATGACCACATTCCAGAATGCAGCTCCCTGCTTATCTCTCCTGTAAGTGTAATAGTTACATTTTATCTTACCATCCTTACTCTCTACTTTTACAGGCATCAACTTTGCTATAAAGTCATTTGATTTCAACAGATCTGGATATATCTCAGCATTGATAGCATCAATACTTGCTCCTATTTTGCCTATCGACCCCAAGCCAAAAGATGAAGCCAGTGAGCCTAACGACCCCCCACCCCCCGAACTTATTGCTTCCGGAGCCAAAGCCACCGTACAAACGTAATATCTGGGTATAAAACAGATAATCAAATATGACAACACAAGCACTGTGGGCATCACCTTTAGATACAGGCTCTTGCTCTTCCATATTTTTCTTATCAATTCAGTAAATACTATTTCATTATTATTCTTTTCCTCTATCATGTCTTATCTTCTGATTATCATTTATTTCAGTTATACTTTCCACACTATACTTTGAAGTTATCTTTATATGTCAGCGTTTTCAATGCTTCTGACGTACAGAACACTATTTGGTGAGTTGGATGCTTAAAGCGAGCCAACGCCCAAAAAGCTTCACGCGAAATACTACCTGCAACGTAGTCTTCTACATAGTCCCATATTTGGTCATCAGCCATCGGACCTTCCACTATGTCATATAGATGCTCTTTACCCCTGCGACAATCCGCTACGAAGTCTAGCCATTCATCAGTCATCTCAGGGAACTTCAGGATATTCAATCCATCTGTTTCGCTATAACTATATATTGTGACAATATGGTTTGTTTTTTTCGTAAGTGCCCACTTCTTTGCTTGATGCTCAATACGTGTACAATAGAAACCATAGCCAAAGTCCTTGTAGTGTCCAAAAACTCTTATTTCCGGTCGTTCTACGATAACATTGCTGCCATGATACAAACTGACTGGTTTGTTATTTTCTTTCTGCATAAGGCATTATAGTTAATTAAAATCACCTTGGTAATACGCTCTCGCTATAAAATCGGATGGTTCATAATAGGCCGAGCAATTATAGTTGTCAAGTTTCTGGCATATCGGAGAGTGGTACACCTTTGAGATTCTGTCACCAATATTCTCCTGACTTAACAGGGTTGTTTGTATCAGCCGCGCATACACCTTCCCCATTTGTATGGCCGTTGGCGGGTTGGGAGTCAATGTCTTGTCTACATCAAGGACATCTGTCGTACCTCGCTCCAGTTGATACTCTACTATCCATCTGTCAGACACGTCATCAGGTGATTCGCAGTGCAGTACATCCGCAAGCGAAAGATTACGATTAAGTTCCTCCTTGCCTATATGGTCAACCACATACGCATTAGGCTGCTTAATGTTGCGCGCAGTACGCTCTATCATATAGCAGACGAACTTTATATCATCGAATGATATATCTCTTTCTGGGAAAAATATATTCTTCATTCCGTATTCTCCTTGATTATTTGTTACTCAAAATAGAATGAGAGGACGAACATCTTGCTCTTTA
>CAMNCV010000028.1 GCA_946534585.1 uncultured Prevotellaceae bacterium | reverse complement strand
CGCACCGTGCCGTCTGCATTTTGTATGTTTAGAAACAGCGCTTCACCTGTCTCCGTACCATAATGTATATTGAGTTGTATTTTCATAGTTCCTGTTTATGTAGTCTTTACTGACAAAGTTACACTTTTTTTTTCAAATAACAGAATGTTATAAAAATAAAGTTATCACTTTACAAAATGAAAGCTATCAGATTACACTGTCAAAGCATAACTTTCACACAGTAATCTGATAGCTTTTACAACGTAAAGTGATAGCTTTCACGCTGACACCACGTATTTAACATCCGTTAAGTTTTCGCGTCACGAAATATGGCGAAATAATAACATTTTGTCAGAAAAAGGCTTTTATTTCTACCATAACATCAAAACATATTACCAACTCACTCCACGCAGACAGCCCTGATACTGAATCCGTAATAACGATACTTGTCACTGGTGGCACCTGTAGAGAAGTCATAACAAGTAGCATTGCTCGAATTAGTCTCTGAGATGCTGTTGCTCCAGTAACGTCCTACAGAACCCGCACTGCGCACAGAAGCGTTATACCTATAGCCGGCCGCGGGGAGGAAGATACTGTTACCGTTGGGACCTGTCACCTCATAGCCCGCCACACCGTTATACCTGGCATTGCCGGCGGTCTGCAACTTCCATGTGCACTGCTCACGCAGTTCCTTATACTCCGCAGGTGTAGGCACACGCCACTTGGCTCCCCAGAGTATGGTAGCCGCGTCATCATCAGCCTCAAGCGCGGAGAGACCGTCCTTCGCTCCGTATGTGGCATCGGTGCAATACTTCGTCAGTTTGTTATACGCGCCGCTACACCATTTGTAGTTGGCCCAATTGAAAGACATTCCATTGTCGGCATAGCCCTCTGTCATACCCCAGGCGAAGTAGTCACCATACTCACTGGGCTGCGTAGCTCCCACGTTACACGTGGCCCATTTCACACTGAGTCCCAGGTCAACGCTCTCACGTGTGTCGGAACTCTCCACTGTGAAGGTCTTTATGTCACCGTAATGCGGAGTGCCGTCGATAATGACGTAAGCGCGGTAATACCACGTATCCACCGTCAGCGGCAGTACAACGCTGTAACGGTTCTCGTCATCCACCACACTGGCAGTGACACACGCGTCACTGACGGTTGGCGTGTCACCACGGCCGTAGCACACGCCCGTGACAAGGCTGCTGTACTTGCCGCTGCCCATGCTCAGCGTTGATGTCACGCTGAAGTCTGTGTCACTGATGTCACCCGTGGCAACCACCTCGTCACGGGTGGTACGGAAGAGGCTCACCGCTCCGTAGGTGATGTAGCCATCAACCACAGCGTAAGGACGGTAATAATATATAGTGTCAGCATACAGGCCAACAAGTGTGACGGTGTATGCGCCAGCGGCGTCACAGTCTGCCCTGCGCACCTTGTCGGCGCTTACCACGGGCGAGGCGGTGTTGCCGTAGCATACTCCCGTAACGAGGGTTTTATAGTCTAACTCATTAACGTTGATGGTCGCGTCAATCCTTGCACTGTAACTGGTGACCTGCGCAGGCGCAGCGGCAGAGAGCATTACGCCCTGCCCTTCCGTGACCTCACTTGCCACCTTGCCATAAAGCCATGTGTCACCCATGCGCATATAGGCCCGGTAATAATACCGGGTAGATGGAGCCAGATTTTGTATCTCCACACTATACCGTCCGTCTGCGTCGAGGTCCGTAAGCGCCACCTCACACAACGTGCCGTTGTCCATGCGCGGAGTGCTCTCTGTGCTGTATATCATACCCACGGAAAGATTGTCGGCATCACGCCCCGTTATATCGGCACTCGCCGTCAGCGTCATACTGTATCTCGTGACATCAGCGGCCTCGCCGGTGGCTATCACCACATCAGGACCGTCAGGCACAGAGCCGTCGTCCTCCACATAGAACGTGATGCTGTCAACCTCCTCCACATAATACTCCAGCCTTGCGCCGTTGGCGAAATGCACCACCATCTTCTGCCGCTGCGAGAACAGAGGCAGGTGTGAGAGGAGTATGAGGAATGTTAGTAATATTCTTGTTTTCATAGTATGTTTCCAAGGTTTCTCTTTGATTATCTTTTGGTATATCAAGGGAAACATAATAGCGGAGACGTGTGCCCCCGCTATTATGTATGTGAAACACAGTCGTGTTCGTCTTTCTCACGTCGTATGGCGACGACGAAGCCCGACTACTCCTCTTCGAAACTGTCCCATCCGCCGAAGAAGCCTTCCTTGGCCTCCATCTCGTTAGTCTCCTGACTGGGATCCGCACTCACAATGGAAGTGTCCATAAGCTGCTGCAGCATATCTATCGCCAGCAACTCTACCATTGGTTCTATATATCTCTTTTTCATATCTGTTGTTCCTTTCATTATGAGTTATACTTACTTTATACGAGCACCTGAGAGGGTGAATACACCTGTGGCGGTCTCTATCAGCAGACGACCGTCCTTTACCGCCTTCTTCACACCGGTGGTCTCGGCTGTCTCAACTGCCTCCGGCGCCTCAACCGCGGTAACCTCCTCTTCCTCCTGAGCAATGAATCTCAGAGAGTAGCTCTTGGCACCAGACGAAGCATTCTTAAGTACAAGGTATGCCTTGTTTGCAACAAAGGCACTGCCGGTATATAGCTTGAATACATTGCCGCTGAGCGCGAGCGCATTATTCTCCAGCACTGCCACGTTGTTAGGAGTGGTAATGTCTGTTGTAGGCTTGAGGTCGTTGCTGCCGAGGTCTGCAGCACTGCTTATCTGAATCAGCGTAACAGTAGCTCCCGGCTCACCATAGAGCAGCACGCCGCTGAGTGCCGGTATCTCATTGCTCTCTATCGGCTGTGCGTCAATAGTGCTGTTGTCATCGTCAAGCACGCAAGTGTAAGCCTGTGCGCCAGAAACATACACCGCCTTGTCGCTTGAGTATGTAGCCAAGCCCTCAGAGTTAAGTATTACAGAGCCTGCGTCAATGGTATAGTCTATAACCGCATAGAAAGCAAGTTGGTTTACGCCATTGTTGTTAAACGTAATCTCATCCTCTATATCGTCAAGGGCATATACACGTACATCAGGATTAGCGGCATCAGAGAAAGAAGCCATACCTATAGAGTTCTCACCATAGACAGTACCTGCCACCTCACTCCAATAATTCTTCTTGGCTGTTGCTTCTGCTATGTTTACATAGCTGTAAAGAGTTATACGATTAGCCACAACCCCTGCAGGCATGATAATGCTCATCTGACGGCCGTTGGAGTTCTTTATTGAGGATTTGCCATTGATGGCATTGCCATTGGAGATTGCCTTACCTGTACCTGTTATCTCTATGCTCCAATCCTGATATTCTGTACCTTCTTTTCCTATCAAGGCTGCATTTTCCTCACCCGCTGAATTAGCTCCACGTGGCATGTTCGTCGTGTCATAGTAAATCACTATTGACGAAGAGCCGGCTTTCTTCTTCACAGCCACTACGTTGTGAGTTGCTATCTCTGAGGTCAGTGTACCGCCACCTACCTGTGCTTTTGCCTGTACATTAATATCATTATCAAGCACTGTGAACGGATGGGTGTATTCTATCCATGTAGTGCCGTTGTCCAATGAATAATACAATACTGCGGAAGTAGTAGCACAATCCAACTGCACCGTACCATTGAACTCTGTGAATATTGGTGACTCTACTGATGAGATAACCTCTATAGCCACCGTGTTAGTAACAGCTGTGTTTCCTACTTGTGCTCCATCTCCGTCTTTCTCTGTTATGACACAATAGTAGTATATAGTGCCAACCGCAGAGATGTCAGGGGTGTAGTTTCTTGTAGTAGCACCTGTGATAGCCACACCGCCATCAACACTATTTGAAGTATTGGAGAACCACTGATATTCCAATAC
>CAMNCV010000027.1 GCA_946534585.1 uncultured Prevotellaceae bacterium | reverse complement strand
GTAATGTACAGTTAGCAAAAAAGCCAAATTTGGCTCAAAATTAAACAAAAAATCTTAACGAGAATAATTTTATATCTTAATTTATGTTAATGCACTGCTTTTTTCTTTGATTTAGGTTAAGTAAAGAACTCTTATTCATGTTTGTAAGTGAAAATTGCTAAATTGCAGTTAACAAATAAAGATAAAGCATCTGCTGTATAAACAAAAATGGCATCGCTACCACATGGTAACGATGCCAAGTTTATATCTAAATCAGATATTATTAATATCCAGGGTTCTGCCAGAAACCACCGTCGGTCTCGTTGTACTGCAGTACGCCGTTAGCATCCTGCACGACAGCCTTGTCAACACGGTTGGTGACAGCCATCATCTGAGCCTCTGGTATTGGACGGTAGTAGTGCTTCGCCTCAATGTTTGCAGATGCATCACCATTACGAGCCTGAACGTATTCTACGAGCTTGTGAGTACGCTTCAAGTCGAACCAGCGCTGCTGCTCGCCGCAAAGCTCAATGGCACGCTCCTCAAGGATGGTGTTGATGTCAACAGTACCAGAGAGGCTGTTGTCCTGACCTTCAATAGCGCGCGCTGCACGGAGTTCGTTAAGTGTAGCGAGAGCGTCACCGCCAGTCTGGAGCTCACACTCTGCCTTGATGAGGTACATCTCAGAGAGACGGAACACGATAGCGTCACGGTAAGTGATATCATGTGTAGGATACTTAGCATTGTACTGGTCGTCAAGGAACTTCTTAAGACCTGGGTAAGACTTCCAACCACCGATGTTAACGTCATTATAACGGCCGTCACCATAAACATCAGATGTTGCCTTTCCTGTCTTTGTTGTCTTAGCCTTTGACATATCGTTGCTGTCATATACAGGGATGTCACCACCTGTAGCGAACTGCAGACGATAGCGTCCCTTAGCCCATGCCTGCAGTGCCTGACCTTCCGGGCTGTCTCCATCAAGGGCTGAGTAGTAGATAGCTGTATCACCTGCATTGAAATAGTTACCAGCCTCTGCATAAGCCATCTCTGGATCTGTCATAAATTGACCCATGTTTGGATAGAACTTTGCCGCATTCTGCTCAAGGTCTTTTGGAACATTGTAGTGAGTCAGCAATGTAGCCTCACAACGCTGATCTGTTTCGCGCAGTCCTTCAAGCGTACGCCACAAGTACAGAGAAGGCAGGTAACGTGTAAATCCACGTCCGTATGGAGAATAGTACTTAGATATCTCAACCTTTTCTCCTGTCTTTGCAGATGTAACGAATGTGTTCTTTGAAGCATCACCAAGAGCACGTATGAATACATTATCAACCTTATTAGAATTGCCACCAAGTCCGTCCTTAACACCGTTTGACCACATTGACACGAACATAAGGTTCATAGCAGAACCTCCACGTGAGTATCCTGTACGTGTTATAAGAGAGTTGTACGATTTGAGGTTGTCAACAGTTGAGTTATAACGATAAGGGATACAATTGGCTGTAGAGAGGTTGTTGTCATAGTACACACCCCAGATAGCCTCTTTGTTATCCTGCACAGCCTCGTTGTTGAGATTCCATGCATCTGAATAACGCTCATAGAAAGAAGCACCAGAACCTGCGATTACCTCCTCTGCAGCAGCCTGAGCCTCAGCATAGAGGTCAGAATGACCTTCTACGGCATTCTTGCCAAGCCAAGAAGCAGCATACAAAGCTACGCGAGCCTTCAATGCTACGGCAGCATAGTAGTTGGCACGTGCCTGAAGACCACCGTCGGCTTTGGTCATAAACTTAGCATTCTTGAAATGCTGCATTGACTTCTCAATATCATCCAGGATATTCTTATATACTTCAGCCTCTGGCATACGAGTCTGCACAGTGTTTTGTGAAACGATTGGCTCAGTGTTATAAGGAATAGGTCCCCATGTTGCAACCATCTGAGAGTAGTAAAGTGCGCGACAGAAGAGAGCCTCGCCATAATACTGCTCTTTCTTGGTGTCAGAGATATTGATGTTTGACTCTGTATATTTCAGTGCATTGTTACAAATATCAACGCCATCATAGAGCAGCTCCCAATAATGGTCAAGGCAGGCATCATCAGATGTATTGCCATCAAGAGACTTCGCTGATAAGTTATAAGTTACGAGCGATGATTGCTTATTGTCAAATCCACCAAGGAAGAGGTCAGTGCCACACTCGGTAAGTCCGAGGCCAGCCTCCTTACCCCACCAACCACGTGAGGCAGCATAGCAAGAGTGAACCAAACCCTCTATGCCATCTATTGTACCATATGTGTTTTCTGCCGTAGCACCTGTCTTGTTCTCCTCGTCCAAGAAATCAGAACAAGAAGTCATGGATGCAAGCGCAGAAGCTGCCAACATTATACTTAATATCTTTTTCATAATATTTCCTTTTATCTTTTTTACTTCTTTAATTAGAATGTTACGTTAAGACCGAGCACGAACTGCTTTGCAAGAGGGAAGTTGATTGAACCGCCGCGCTCTGGGTCATATTTGTCGTCAAGAGCATTGATGGTAATGAAGTTCTTCAAAGAGCAATATACACGTGCGTTAGCCATGTGGAGAGACTTCAGCCATTCCTTCTCAAAGTTATATGACAGTGTGATATCCTTAATCTTGAAGTAGTTTGCCTTTTCATAGAGCAATGCTGTCTTATAGGTAGTATAGACAGTCTTCAAGTTTGAATCGTTTGCACCTGGAGAAGGGAACTTGGTTGCTGTGTTGCTTGGTGTCCAGTAGTTAATATCAGCCCAGTTAGCATCACCATCGTCAAGACCAAGAGCATTGTTCTTGTCGTATGCGAAGTAACCACCGAGACGAGCCATCATCTGGATGCTAAGAGTGAAGTTCTTATATGAGAATGAGTTTGTCATACCAAGAATAGCCTTTGGAGCACGGTTATAAACTCTCTTGTCATCCTCATTTATCTTACCGTCATCATTACGGTCAATAATCTTCATTGTACCTGGTGTGCCATATGACTTTACAGGTGCTGTGAATGTGTTGCCGGTGCGTGCCTTATAATCTGCGCAATACTGTTCATATTCACCTATGCCCCAGCAATCACCTACTTCATAGTCGTAATAAATGCTTATTGGCTCACCTACAATATATCCTGTTGTACCGTTTATATTTCTGTCCAAACCGTCTGCCAGTTTTGTAACCTCGTCATGTGCAAAAGTAGCAGAGGTATTGATATCCCACTGGAAATCCTTAGTCTTAACAGGTATTGCATTGATGGCAATCTCTATACCGTTTCCTTTTGACTCACCGATGTTAGACAAAACTGATGTGAATACAGATGATGCCGGTGCTGCCTTATAGTAAAGCAAATCATATGTCTTGCTCCAATAAGCGTCAATAGAACCGCCTAAGCGTCCGTTAAGGAATGTGTAATCCAAACCAATGTCAAAAGCAGAGGTCTTCTCCCATGAAAGCTCACTGTTGCTCATGAACATAGGAATAAACTCACTTGAAGAACCTGGTGTTGTAGCATATACTGTTGCCATTGTCTGATATGGAGATACGGCAGCATTGCCTGAGAGACCCCATGACACACGCAACTTCAAGTTGTCAAGCCATGACTTTGTGCTCTCCATGAACTTCTCCTCTGTGATGCGCCAACCAGCACTGACAGATGGGAACACACCCCACTTATGACCCTTAGCCAATACAGAAGAACCGTCAGCACGCAGAGATGCCTGGAAGAGGTAACGGTCCATCAAAGAATAGTTCACACGACCAAAGAATGACAACATAGCACTCTTAGTATAATCTGAACCTAATTTTATGTCATCGCTGATCTTCGTCACATCATAGAATGTGCTGGTGTAGAAGTGGTTCTTACCAGCTGTACCACTCAAATCCAAACCTTCAGAAACTGTCTGGAACATCTCATGACCTAAAAGGAAAGAGAGGTCATTCTGCTCATTAAGGGTCAGATTGTAGTTCAGGGTATTCTGCCATGTATATTTTGTTGATACACCAGTACCATTAGCAATAGAAGTTGTAGAAGGAGACTGGAAACGTCCTACTGACTTAAAGTCTGAATAAGTACCAGTGCGACGGTTTGTCCTGTCAACAGAGAACTGTGACTTGAATACCATTCCTCTAATGATATTTGCCTGTGCATAGGCACTGCCGAGGAAACGTGTTGTCTCAATGTTTCTAACATAGTTGTCACCCTCATCCATCAATGGGTTTACGTGAGCAGCATACCAAATATTTGGTGTCTCAATAATAGAGCCGTCAACAGCGCTATAAGCATGAGCCAGAGATGTCATCTTACGTGCTGAGTTGAACACACCGCCGTTACGTGCATTATGGTCCTTGTATGTGAAAGCAAAGCTACCACCTACCTTGAATACCTTGTTGATTGTGTGGTCAATGTTGAAGCGACCGTTGTAACGGTTCATCTTATCGTTCTTCATCAGACCACGGTCAGACATCAAAGCAAGAGAAAGGTTGAAAGTGGTCTTGTCGTTACCTCCCTGTACTCCTACTTCATAATTCTGGGTAGTAGAATTCTGGAAGATATCATCATACCAGTCATAGAAATCACCATTAGCTATAAGGTCATTAACTAATGTGCCATCGCTAAGCTTCTGTGTTCCGAAATCATGCTGGGCAATGCTTGATTCACCCCAATTGCCAGACTTTAAATCTTTCTGATAGTTTTCACGATCGGTCCAACGCTGAACTTCCTTGTTGCCGTACATAGCCTTTACAGCTTCTGTAGGTGAGTTGAAAGACCAGTAAGCATTGAAGTTCACGTTTGTCTTGCCTGCCTTACCACGCTTTGTGGTGATAATGATGACACCGTTAGCACCCTTTGTACCATAGATAGCGGTAGATGCGGCGTCCTTCAAGATGTCCATTGACTCTATCTCTGATGCTGGTATATCCATTGTGGAACCATATTCTACACCATCAACAATAACAAGCGGAGTGTTGGATGCGGTAATAGAACGTGTACCACGAATGTTGATGCTTGCGCTGCCTCCAGCCTCACCAGAAGACTGCTGAATGTCGATACCAGGCACCTTTGCCTGAACAGCCTGCAACACGTTAGCACCTGCTACATTGCTGATGTCTTCCATTTTTACAGATGCTACAGAACCGGTGAGGTCCTTTTTCTTCATGGTGCCGTAACCTACGACTACGACGTCATTAAGTGTGGTGGCGTCATCCTCAAGTTTTATCTCGAATGATGACTTGCCACTGGTGGCGATGGTCTGAGGCTTCATGCCTACATAAGACACATTGATACTGCCACCATTCTTCAGGTTGAGGGTGAAGTTACCGTCAAGGTCTGTGACGGTACCGTTCTGAGTACCCTGCTCCATGATCGTGGCTCCAATTACAGGCTCGCCGTTGGCGTCCTTGACTGTACCACTGACTTTCTGCGCCCACGATGAACTGGCCATCATAACCAGACCTGCTGCAAGCGCCAAGCGGATAGTTTTTGATTTACCAAACATAAGTTGATTAAAGTTAGTTAATATTAGGTTATAAGTTATAAATGCGTTTGTCAATCTTTTTATCGATTAACCTATTGTTTCATACCCTTTTATCTACAACGTGTTAGTTAGTTTTTTGTTTTCCTTTTGTAATGTACAGTTAGCAAAAAAGCCAAATTTGGCTCAAAATTAAACAAAAAAACTTAAGAAGAATAATTTTATATCTTAATTTATGTTAATACACCGCATTTTTCTTTGATTTAGGTTAAGCGAAGGGTGCTTCTTTGTCTTTTTAAGTGAAAATAAGTAAATTTAAACGTCAATTTGAAAAAAAAA
>CAMNCV010000026.1 GCA_946534585.1 uncultured Prevotellaceae bacterium | reverse complement strand
GCGTGTGAGCGTGACTTCACTATATTCCCCCGGGGCAAACTCTGTGTACTCGCCAGCCTCAGTGAGTTCCAGTTTTTTGTCAAGAAATAAACGCTCATATTCCGTGGCGGCGAGAATAAAGCCACCGAACACCTTGCCCTCGGTGTAGAAGCTTGACGATGTAGGGTCCTTCACCGTAGGCTCTGTGTCCTTACCCATGAGATAGTATTCAGCTGAGCCGTCGCGGAAGTTTGAACCACCAACTCCGGCAGACTTGCAACAAGCAATGAGGTGTACGCCGCCGTTGCCGTCAGCCACCATGAATTGCTCAACGATGCCCTGATATGCTTTCTTGGCTAACGCTGTGTAGTCTGTGTCATAGAGTCCGAGGCGCATACCCTTCAGGTAGGCTGCCGTGAAGATAGCCGTAGCAGAAGACTCAAGGTAGTTTGCTACTGGTGAAGAGGTATATCTGTAGCTACTGTCATAGGTCTGGGCTACGAAAGAACCATCATGGTTCAGCAACTGATACCAGCAGCCTGTTGCAGCATCCTGCTTTGCTGCGATACCTGCAGCAAGTTCGTTGAGATAGCCGTGCAAGGTCTTATAGTTCTCTGTGCGTGTAAGTCCTGCTATCTGCATCTGCTCCAGCACGTCAACGAGTGCAAGGAAATACCAACCCTCAGCTCTGCCCCAGTACTCTGCGGAGTGGTAAAGACCGTCGCTGTTTGGGAAACCTGCCCACTTTGATGCGTTTGTCTTTGAAATTGTATCAGCAGTACACTCGGGGTCTGCGGTGAAGGCATGGTAGAGCAACTTCACTTCCGGGTTCCAGAGATAGTTCCATGATATGGTGAACTGCTTTGTCACCAAGTCCCAGTCGGCTTCTTTGCTGCCGGCAATACAGCCGTCGCTCTCATAGTTGTCATATTCATTAAGCATCTGAGCAAGCAGTGCAGGCCCCATATACTGTCCGTCGCACCACATCTGGTTGGTGTAACCTGACTTATGCCACCAACCTCCGGCAGCAGCAGGGAGCAAGTCTGCGCTGATAGCATATTTGCTGTTAGCAATCTTTATTCCTGCAAGGGCCTTACTCAAACGGGTCTCTGCAGTGGTAATACTCTTTGCGTTGCTTATGTTTGTATCAGCAGCATCAGGTATGGCACCGGACCTTGCCACTTCCTGTAACTTGAAATACAGTTTTACGGCATTAAGGTCGTCAAAGCTCTTACCATTCACACCATCAGACTTAATGGTATTGTTAGCGTAATCCTGTACGGCATAGAACCATGGCTTTACGTTTACGTCGGTGTTGTCCTTGTAATAGTCTATCGTCTCCAGCACAGCCTTTGCTACAAGTCCCGGAACGTAGTCAAGCTCAACGGTCTTGCCTTCTACTGTCTTTGTTCCGTCATCTGTATATTTAGCAAAGTTCATAACTTTTGTGTTGCCGTAGAAATCATTTAAGCGAGAGTTGATCACCCACTCAGAGTAGCGCTTGGTGGCATCAAAGGTCATAGACGTGCCGGCGGCAGGATATGTGGGAGTCTCAGGAGTGGTCTCTCCGCTTCCTTCACCTTCTCCACTATCTCCATCACTATAAATTACGTCGATGCCGAAAATGTAGTATCCACCACTTGTGGAAGCAATATAAATAGTTGTAGCCTCCCCTGTGTAATTGTAGGTTATTGTTTCATTACTGGTTGATATATTAGATTCGGCCAGTTTGTTAGATGATGCAATACCTTCTTTATATATTGCATGCGCTCTACTAGTGTTAGAATTGCTTGTTATACCATATGTCTTTATTGTGCATGGGCCATCAACCTCAAATGAAATGGTTCTATAATTATTATGTGGTGCCCCATTGAAGTACACGGCCTGAGTAAAAGAAATACCATCTATTGTTGCACTTATGGATTTGATATCCACTGGGTACGAATTCAGACCGTAGCTATATCCATTAAGTGATACACCATTAATGGTGGTCTGTGTCGTGTAAGAAGCAGCAGAACAGTCGTTAAACCGTACAGCCATATTCGTTCCGGCAAAAGAAAAACTGCTTGCCACGGTCAATAAGACCATGGTAAGCAGTGCAGTTATTGAAATATTCTTTTTCATATTTGTAGTTTTTGATGCCTACGTTGTTTATTTCATTATTTATAGAGTTCAATCAGTCGCCATAGATAGGGAAATCAGACGGGTCGGGGTCAGAATTGTCACTGCCACCTAGTCCAGTGCCGTGTTCTTCATAATTGTCGGTTGCTTCATTGTCAACCCTCATAGTCCACTGACTTGGGTGGGCGTTCATCACACCATCAATCTCTATATCTTCTATTCCAATCAGAGGCTTTACATATCTTCTTTTCATCTTATTTCTTTACTATTTTCTTACCGTTTACTATGTATATTCCCTTGGGCATGTTGCTGAGCGTCCCGCTCACTTTCTGTCCGTTGAGGTTATATACGCCTGTCCTTTCACTTCCTATTTCGCTCAACAACTCTTCGTCAAGTTGTGATAGTTCTATCAGAGTGGCATTCTCTTCATCATCATATTCGTCCCATGCGAGGTTTTTGAACAAGCTGACAGACTTTGCCGGAGCAGAGCCGTCGTTCTCTTTTTTCAGATATGACCTATAGCCCTTCAGCATGGAAGTGCCTCGTGATAGATAGAGAGTATTACCCGACAGGAATATATCTCCTGTGTTGAGCAGCACGCTGGCACTGTAATCCGTTCCTTTTATATTAAACGTCTGTGGGGTACAGAAGCCTGTCACACCCTTTGAGGTGTAGCCGTTGTTGGTAAACTTCAGTACTTGCTGGTTTGGGTCTATGCCTTTGTTGCTTACCTTTATTTTGTTCACGTTCTGTGTAGGCTTGATGAGGTATGGATAGCCCGCCAATATATTCTGTATCTCATGATACTTCATAAAGATTGAGGCATGACCTTCATCTACGGTCACACGGTCAAGGATAATCAGCTCCGTG
>CAMNCV010000025.1 GCA_946534585.1 uncultured Prevotellaceae bacterium | reverse complement strand
GGACTCAATGCTTCGACAACCTACTACCTGTTGATGGACTCAAAGTCTTACTTCAAGACCATCACATGGACTCCTAACGCCACAGCGGTGAACTCAGTAAGCGAAGCACAGGCAAAACCAACAAACACGTATATCTATGACCTCACAGGACGACGTGTCGCCACACCTAAGAAAGGCCAGTTATACATACAAAACGGAAAGAAATTCCTGTTAGAGGAATAAGTGTTAATAAGTACTGATATAGAACGAAAATATGGGATGCGTCAAGAATTAGGGCGCATCCCATATTGTTTTCTTTGACATATCAGGAAATATTAGTAACTTTGCACCATGATTAACGTTATGATAACACTGCTGGCGCTTGTCGCCGCCGGATATGCCTGCGGCAAGCTGGGCTATCTTGACGGAGAGTTTGACCGCCGATTGTCACGCCTTGTCATCAACATAACCTGTCCGGCGCTCATATTGTCGTCGGCAATGACAGGCACTCTGCCCGACCGCCGTTTTATCCTTCCACTGCTTATTATCAGTGTGGTGACTTACGCCCTGCTGACGCTGGTTGCTTATACACTGCCTAAATGGTTTACAAAAGACGCCGACACCGCAGGAGCGGCAGGCTTCGCCATGATGTTCGGCAATGTAGGTTTCATGGGATACCCCGTGGTCGCCTCGCTCTTCGGGCACGAGGCGGTATTCTATGCCGCCGTGCTTAACGTAGTAAACACCTTCGCCGTGTTCACAATAGGCACCATGCTCATAACTGGCAGAGGCGAGGTGGGCAGTGAGCGTTTCCAGAAGAAAGTGCTTTACTCCACCCCTATGCTCGCCGCATACCTCACCATAGCCATCGTAGCACTGGGGATTGACGACATACCAGAGTACGTCAGCAAACCGTTGTCTATGCTCGGCGACATCACCGTGCCAGCCGCGCTGCTCATAGTAGGCTCGTCGATGTCACAACTGCCTAAGCGCGCCATGCTGGGCAACAGCACCGTATATATCACCGTACTGTTCAGATTGCTATTGTTGCCCGTGGCACTCTTCTATGCTACACGTCTGATGGGCTTTGACTCTTTCGTAGTCAACGTGAACACAGTAGTGGTGGCTATGCCCGTGGCCACATACGGCACCATACTGTGCCTGAAATATGAGAAAGACACCACTTTCATGGCAGAGGTGACGTTCATCTCCACTATATTGTGCATGGCCACGATACCCGCATTGGTCACGTTGCTATTCTGAATAATTGTGGTGAATAGATGTAATGTAACTTGCGCTTACTCAAAAAAATAAAGCGATTTTAATAATATGTTCTGCAAAGTTTTGCAGAACATATTTATTTTTTGTAACTTTGCTCTCTAAAACTTCCTCTATTTAGGAATAATTGAAACCTTAATTAATGATTTTGTATGATGACGAAAAGAATAATATATGGAAACAATGGCTTCATCGCCACACTCACACTGTTACTGACTGCCATATTTTTAATGGGAGGAGAATGTGTCTATGGTGCAAACATAGACATTTACAGTTACTCCATGCCTGGTAATGCATTAGGAGGCACTGTCAGTTTCAGCAAAACACCAGGAGCTACTGACACAAGCTACAAGATTGATGGAAATTCAAAATACGTCTGCATAACCCTACAAGACGGTGTTGCGCTAAAGGAAGGCGACATCATCAGCATTACTGGCAGTTCCTCTCAATCTGCCGTTGCCTTCAAACTCATGGCAAGCACTTCATCTTCTTTGTCTGTCAACACTACAACATTAACAGGCAAGGGACCTGAAGCTTTGACATACACGGTTACTGCGAATGACATTCTCATTGGGCAGTCCAAATTCTACATCTATCGCTCATCAGACATCTCCATATTTTTCCACAATATCTCCATCGCTCGCAATGAAGACAACCTCGTAGAATTGGTACACACCGGCTCCACATACGCAAAAAATGACAATACTCTGTATATGACTTGCGATGCAGCTTTGGAGCATTACAACAACACTGGCAACAGGACAAACGCCTGGACTGGTCAGGCGGCAATGAAATTCTCATTCCTCATACCTGCAGGCAAAGTGATAAAGAGCGCCACACTAAACTGGACGACATCCATTGGAGGTTCTTATACTACAAATCGTAGAAACCAGTTGCGCTGCCTAAAAACAGGCGTTGACCCCGACTGGGACGCACTGGCCGACGGCACTGCCACAGCGATGTTATGGTCACTGCAAAGCGATGACGATGCTATAGACAACCCACTTGCCGGAGCCACTACACACGACGTGGAGAACGACGTGACAACATACATTCGCAACCGCGAACAGCAGGGCTATGTAGTGTTTATGCTCTCAGACAGCGAATCAGGGGCTGACCTCTATGGTAAGACCAACTCCAACGAAAGCAAAAGACCGAAATTGACACTCACCTTTGCCAACGAAAGCGACGTAAACAAGGTGACATATAACGCCAATACTTATGGCACATGCGCTACGTCTTACATTATATATGATACAGACAATGCCACACCCATAATACTACCCAGCGTAAAACCTAACTCCAACCGCGTATTCACAGGATGGTATGATGCGGCAAGCGGTGGTAATTTCGTAGGAGATGCTGGGGACAGTTACACTCCAACGACAAGCATAACCTTGTATGCACACTACGTAGAGATACAATCTACAAACGACCTCATAGGCAGTACAGACCGTCGTGTAGGCTACGGAAAGAGTTTCTCACAATACACCGAGATTCAGAAAGGCGATACTTATAGTTTCACCTTTAACAACTATGGTAGCGACGGACGCAACAGCGTAGGAAATGTGGAAGCCTGGTACAACTGGACAATGCTTGCCGTAGATGCTACTCCTACCGAGTTATTTCACTCACGCGCAGACAACTATTGGTGGACATCAGGCTCCTATGGCTCAGGCACGTTCTCTGCAACCACAGGAGGCGACTGGGACAGTTACCTCAACGCACTGAAAAATGGAGCCAAAGTGACAGTAAAAGTAACACTTGCCAATGATGGCCAGCACATCAATACCGTGGCTACAACAGTATATGATGGTATTACCTACACAGTAACTACGGAATCACCTGCGATAGCAGAAACAAACTCTGTGTATATCTGCTTTACACCAGAAAACAGTTATATGGACAACTACGCTGTACGCAAGGTTAGTTCCGATGCCACGGTGAAAGAGGTAATAGCAAACGACGTAGTACTGAAGGCAAGCGATGACACATACTCCTATTGCATAGGCAAAGCTTATTCATCAAACAACATAGACATTACC
The DNA here is from genome assembly GCA_946534585.1 of uncultured Prevotellaceae bacterium. GTDB lineage: Bacteria > Bacteroidota > Bacteroidia > Bacteroidales > Bacteroidaceae > Prevotella. The sequence goes on along the minus strand of CAMNCV010000025.1, from coordinate 3,899 downwards.
ATTACGCCTAACGATGCTGGCGCAGTAGTATCTACAAGCAGTTTGACTGGTGCATCTGGCGAATCGGTAATAGTGACCGCAACAATCGGCACACCGCTAAACTTCACTATCACCGCTGGCGACAACGAAACTACCGCCACATATACTATTGACATAACACGTGCCGCAGACATAAATATTGACAACAACACCTTCACTGTTACCGAGGGTAACTACTACGATGGACAGCGCATCATAGGCACAGACATCACTGCGTGGATTTCAACCACCGCAGTGGGTACGAATAATGGTGCAGTAAACCCAGTGATACAGACTAACACATCAAGCATCACAGGTGCTTCCTCTACGGAATATACTCGCAATATGATATGTGGGTACGGCAATAACCCAAGTTACAACAGTAATACAGGAGTGCCGTCAAAAGGAATGTTCTACGTATTCCAGCCACGCAAGAGCGGTAACCTTGAAGTTGCTGTACTACTATCTGGAAACAGAACTTTCTACGTTTCTGACGGTTCCCAAATAATGACTTGCGGCAACAACAGCGACGAATACTCCACCTCACCAGAACTCAACACCAACTATCAACTGACGGAGAACGCCCCGATGTATGCCACTATCCCTGTGGAAGCAGGCAAGACATACTATGTATATGCCGCCAGCACCAAGATGGGCATGATGGGCTTCTGCTTCTACAACGACAACGTGGAAAGCATCACCATCAGTGGCACTTCAACGGTTGGAGTCAACGGCACCGTACAACTTACAGCGACAGTAGCACCAAGCAATGCTACAAACAAAGTCGTAACATGGTCATCGTCTGACAATACCATTGCTACTGTTAATGCCTATGGAGTAGTAACAGGCGTTTCCGACGGTAAAGTTACTATCACTGCCACAGCAACCGATGGCAGTGAAGTGACTGGTATATACACCATAACAGTCGTAACTCATACGTTGTCCTATACAGTCAATGCTGTTGACAGGGAAGGCAAACTGTTGAAACAGCTTCAAGCCGGTAACTACGTGGAGGGTTCAGGCGAAATGCCAGTAGCATACCCCAAATATGTACTTGTTGGACACACATTGTATGAAACGCCACAAAACGAAGGGGATTATTACAGACAAAAGATTACCCCCGATGCAGATAACTTCGTGCTAAACATAACATACGCACCTTCCGTAAGCGATGTTGTATATTATAGCGAAGCAGAGGATATTAACGAACTGACAAATAGGCCAACTTATGACGCTGTAAACGGGAGAACATCCAACGCTGGCATTGCAAGCCGACGAGATGACAACTATGTGGCTGTCACAACACTAAGAGCTGGCAACTACACAATTTATGCAGCTGCATTGCATGGCAATGGTAATAAGGTTTTCAATTATAATTTCAAGGCAGGCAACACCGTTGTGATGACATCACCTGACATTACCAGCGGAACCGTACAATTCAATTCTTCTTCTCAGTTTACCATTACAGAAGATACACCCTTAACATTGAATTGTAATTGTAACGCAACCCCATCAGGCGGCATTGACTACATTTACATCGTTCAGGAGGCTATCTACCATGTGACAGGAGATGAGCAGCAATTCGATTTCACCTCCGACAATGTTGACAACAACACTTTCATTACAGCAAATACTCTGAACAAGAGCGGAAACACCACACGCAATGACGTGGAAGGGTCTTTCTATAACATAAAGAATACTGGCAACCACATAACGATGACTGTTGACGGTGCGATAGCATTCAGCATAGATGCTTTCCACGGCAACGCAAAGGATACAAGATATGTCCGCGTGTATGTAGATGGTGCAGAGAAGACTTCCATCAACGTAACACCAGGCGAGTACACCACATCGCCAATATATGCTACGGGTGGCACAGGTCAACATACTATAAAAATAACGGGTAACGGCAAGGACGTATATCCCGTTGACATCAAGTTCTACACAAAGGAAGTGAATCCACAACTGAATCACACTTCTGTATCAGTACGAGTAGGCGAAACAAAAGATTTCACACTCACCGTACCTACAGGGTGCGAGATAGCAGCCATGACTGACGGTGGCGACAACAGAAAAGTAGTGGCTACATTCGTAAAGGACAACAACAACGAGAGAAGGGGGACACTTACCCTCACTGGTCTACAGGTGACGGGCAACACTCCTACGAGCGTAACATTCAGCATCACCGCAAACGGTGAGACTATCTACAAGACAGGTACAAGCGCCATTAGCATCGATGTGGAAAAATCATCACTTACATTGACATATAGCGACGGTGACAGTGAACCGACCATCTACCTCTGTAATGCTGACGAGGATGAGCCTATATTACCAACCATTACGCTGACAGCTACCGACGATGCTGCAAACAACGTACTGTTGAGCAACCTTTCTATGACATACACCTCTGATGACCCGACAGTTGCTACAGTAAATAACGCAGGTGTGATAGCTCTCACCACACCTTATGGCAACGGCACTGCCGTAATAAGGGCACGCGCTACAAGTAACAACTATGAGGACGCAGAAGCTGAGTATGCCATAACCATACAGAAGGGTATTAATTGGAAGATAGCAACACACCCAAAATACAAAGACAATGTACCTGCTGTACGCGACACATTCCATGTATATAAGAACATTGCAGGAAAGGAGGAACTGTACGTAGTAGGCACATTCGGTGGATGGAATCGCAATAATGGTAAATACAAATATCCACAACCAGAGAATAAAGATGATAAAGACCTTACCGATAGCTGGAGCAGTTTAAGGGAATCACGCACCAACGTTGATGGATTCAAAAAGTATCGCAGCGGAGCTAACGATGCCAGCAACGAGTCTATGTATAGTTCTCTTAAGAAATACTATAACGATGTGATATACGGTGTGGAGCGTTTCGGTTGGTTCAAACAGCCCGATGGCGACACAACGTATCCGTTCACCCTGCCTGTGCGCGGCTCATACGTAACGCTCGACCCAACTGTCAACGGCACATTGTCTATATATATAGAGCAGAACGGTCCATGGAACACAAATAAGGATGACGTATATGACAATGACGGAAAACTCGTGTCGGCCGATGAGAACGGATACCGAACGTCCTTCCCCGATGCCGTTCCGTTCCAGTTCCGTCCGCACGCTTTCTTCATTGTTGACCAAAACGGCAACACCATCGACAAATACACCACAGTAAACATGGTGTCACGTACGGTAATCAGCACTGGCATATCAACAAAAGAGGATAATGATGTTCTCAACAGGTTCTGCATAAACTATGCTTGCGAAAAAGGAGAGAAATTTAAGTGTATCACTGATGAGCTTGCCGACGGTTACAACGATGTTACCAACATAGGTAATTGGAAGGAATTCAAGGAATACATGTCAGAGGATGAGCAGAAGCGTATAGAAGCCAACTGGACTGCTGGCATTAACGGAGCGCAGCAGATAACAAAACTCGACAATGGTGCTTACCTCGCCTTGGAGGGTGGACTGGTGAAATACACTTTCCACGTCATTGCAGGGCAGACATACTACATCTTCTCTAACTTCTCAAAGATAGGTTTTAGCGGCGTGAACTTCGTACCTGACGAGGAGAACCAGCCGTCAGACACGCTCGCACTGTCAGAGGACGTAGCATACAACCCATCAGAAGACCTCAAGTCCGGCGATGCAGTCAACTCCATACCTATGTATGAAACAATAACGCTTGACCGTTCATTCACCAAAGACAAATGGAACACCATCTGTCTGCCGTTCACGATGACAGAGCGCGAGGTGGAGAATGTGTTTGGCAACGGCACAGAGCTTATCATCCTTGACCGTGTAAACGTGGATGAGGGCCATGCCCAGATATACATGACATACCACGAGATACAGAGTAT
>CAMNCV010000024.1 GCA_946534585.1 uncultured Prevotellaceae bacterium | reverse complement strand
TTCGCACACGAGTTATGAAATACGTGTACATATAAATAAGGCGCAGGCATTATCATATCGGCGTGGGGGTCTTAGGTTGCTCGTTCTGACGAATTGGGCAATTCCTACGGCCTCAGATAGTGGAGCGAGCAACGGATACAGGCTCCACGTCTTTTTTGTTTATGTCAGTAACCTTAATCTTACTATTAACCACACCAAATCAGAGAGTCTATAGGTGTAACATTAAAATCAACTATGAATAGACTGTCGATAACTTTGGGACTTTCTTTACTCTCCTCGCTCGCTATCAGCGCACAAAGCGTTGACTATTCCGTTGTTTCAGTAAAAGAGGAATCAGGCATTAACTTTACTAAAATAACCAATGACAACGACGCTGTATGTATGCCAGAGGTAAGGCGCAGGGCAAGTGGTTGCGAATGGTTCTCTAACAGGATTCTCGGCATATCGGTAGATGGAAACGACATCGCCTTTGTAGCAGAGCGCAACAACTCAACCAACATCTTTATAAAGGACCTCACGAAGCAGGGCGGAGCGATACAGCGTACCCACCGCCAGCACGTGGTGGACTTCAACTATTCGCCTGACGGCAAATACATCTGTTTCTCTGAAATAAACGGCAAGACCACGCAGCTATACCAGACCGACGCGAAGAATGGCTACGTATGCCGCCAGATAACAAGCGGAGCGCAGGACTACAGTCCGATATACTCCAATGATATGAGCCAGGTGTTCTTCGCGCGCAGCGAGGCTAACAGCACAAGTATATGGAGCCATAACATCAAGGACAACTTCCTGTCAACATACACCATCGGCATGAACCCGTTCCCATTGTCAGACAACAAGTCGGTAATATGTGCCCGCAGCAACGACGAGGGGCGTTCAGAGATATGGAGAGTAAACGTAGAGACAGGCATTGAGGAGTGTATCGTTACTGACGGCATGCGCAGTTTTACATCGCCCGTAGTATCGCCTGACGGTAACTGGATATTGTTTGTCGGCAGCAACAAACTTGACAACGGCACACGCAACGGCTACAGCAACACCGACCTGTTCGTGTGTCACCTTGACGGCTCACAACTCACTCAGCTTACCTATCATGCAGCGGACGACATCAGTCCTGCATGGAGCAGAGACGGACAATACATCTACTTCATCTCACAGCGTGGCAGCGTAACTGGTGTCGCAAATATATGGAGAATGAACTTTAATCAGAAATAACTCATCGTCAAAGATTTGTATCTATGAAAAATAACGTCTTGCAAACATTGTCTATATTGTTTTTAGCTGTGTGTTTCATGTCTGTTGTTTCATGCGACAAAAACGATGACAATTATTCAGACTATGACACTTCTGACGGAGATGTAACGTATGTTGCCAAAGATGTCTTCAAACTGAATGGAAAGACTTACTACTATTGGTGTAATAGTCTTTTTACATCTTACTCTTTTACGACAAAATCTAATGGTGAGCTTGACGATGACTGCTATTTTCAAGTGCTTGCACAAGATGTTCCGTTCACTTATGGTGCTGATGATGCAAAATATTCCGTGGTCTTTAACTTTAGTTTCAAATCTTTTGACCCGTTGACAGCAAAAAGCGGTACGGCATTGACAGCCATTCCTGACGAGAATATAATGCACATAAAAAATATATTATATGTAACAGAGGAATATACATCCGCAGAATATGCCAGAACGCAAGAAAGATCCAAATTCTACAATTTGAACTTACCGTTAAATGGAAAAATACAATTCGTCTCATACAAGAATAACTATATAACACTGTCATTCAACAATGTCACCTTCACATTTGACAAAGACCTTTATCAAAACTACTATTCTGAATACAGCAATCATTCTTTCACAGACAATACAGTGACCATTAATGGCCAGATTCGTTTCGAGAATCGCAATTCTTATTAGTATTAATCATAAAAAACAAACAAGATTATGAAAAAAACATTATTCATGTTCGCGGCATTGGTAATGCTGGCAACAAGTGCATCTGCACAGTTCTCTAACTCAAAGTCTTCAAGAACAAGTTCTGATGATTCAAGGGGTGCAATTGGAGTTAACGTATCATTGGCAACAGGAGACATTGGTACAATAGGTTTTGGAGCGAAAGCACAGTACCGTTTCATTGACCAATTCCGCGGTGAGGCATCTTTTAACTATTTCTTGAAGAAAGATTATGTCTCATCATGGGATGCTAACTTAAACTTCCACTATCTTATCCCTGTAGCAAACAGCATTAAAGTTTACCCACTTGCTGGTGTAACGTACAAGCGTGTTATAACTGACACAGAAGGTGCAATGGAAGATGCATTAGGTGATTGGTATGATTTATATAGAGTCTACGGCTCTGGCTCGTCGTCATCATTTTCTTCCTCATCTGACAGTTCTAACTCTACAGGTAAATTCGGTGCAAATCTCGGTGCAGGCGTAGACTTTGATTTGTCTGACAGTTGGAAACTTAACTTTGAGACTAAGTATCAGCTTATCAGTGACTACGGTCAGGTTGTCTTCACTGTTGGTGCAGCATATAAGTTCTGATGCCTATGAAGAAGTATCTGTACAATATTGCGATGGTGGCAATAGTTGCCACCATCGCAATATCACTGACATCGTGTGAAAAAGACAGTGAAAATTATGGCAGTAAAGAGGAAAACAATTACCCTAGTGAAGAAAACGATAATGTGTCTTATCCAAACAGACTCGATGTAAGTTGCAATGGTATAACTTTTTCTTTGATTAAGGTCAAATGTGGCACTTTTCTAATGGGAAGTGACAACGGTCCACATAACTCAAATATGGTTAACATCCAAGAGCCTGTTCATCAGGTTACTTTGACACATGATTACTATGTTGGAGAAACTCAAGTGACCCAAGAACTTTGGCAAGCGATAGAAGGAACCAACCCCTCTGAATATCCCGGGGAACATCATCCTGTTGAGACTGTAAGCTGGAATAATTGCCAAGACTTTATATCAAAACTGAATAAATTAACAGGAATTGAATTTCGCTTACTCACAGAAGCTGAATGGGAATTCGCTGCGCGAGGAGGAAACCTTAGCAAAGGTTATATTTACAGTGGAAGTAATAATTATAATGAGGTTGTTGCACAGGGAAGCACCACTAAAGACGTAGCTACCAAAAAGCCTAATGAATTGGGACTGTATGATATGTCAGGTAATGTTTATGAATGGTGTCAAGACTGGTATGACCAGTATAATAGTGCTCCACAAATTGACCCCAAAGGTCCTGTTTCTTCATCTTATGGGCGTGTTATAAGAAATGGTCCTTTTCTAGCTCCATGGCAAATTCATACCGTTTTCTACCGTAACTATGGGTCTCCGAACCTAAAAAGCAGACTAGTGGGATTTCGACTTGCTGTGACTATACCTAATTCTAGTGAAGAAAAAGACAATGAGGAGATAATGCCCAGTAATTTAGATAGTTATGAATCTGTAGATTTAGGATTGTCTGTAAAGTGGGCAACGTGCAACGTAGGAGCGGAGAAGCCGGAGGACTTCGGCGACTACTTCGCATGGGGCGAGACTGCACCGAAGAGCGACTACAGCTGGTCAACCTACAAGTTCACCACTGACGGCGGCAAGACCTTCACCAAATACACAGGCAGCGACAAGACCGTGCTTGACGCAGCGGACGATGCGGCCACAGCCAACTGGGGCAGTGCATGGCGTATGCCTACCATTGAGGAAATGCAGGAATTGCTTGACAACTGCACATGGGAGTGGCAGGCAGCAGGCAACACCACCTTTGGCGGCGTTGCGGGCTACAAGGTGACGAGCAAAAAGACAGGCTACACAGACAAGTATATTTTCCTGCCAACCTCGGGCTTCCGTGACGATGCCACGCTCCCTGACTACGGCGGCTTCTGGTCGGCCACACTCTACGCCGACGATGCGGAGCGCGCGTACGACCTGGGCTTCCGCTCGTGGTACAAGCTCTGGGCCCACGGCTGCCGTTTCATCGGCCATTCAGTGCGCCCGGTCTGCCCGTAGCCAGCCTTCGCCACTCAAAAAGCACACAGAGCGGACATCCAAGTAACAACGTGCGTAAAAACAAAAAAACTGCAAAGCATAATTAGCTTTCTATGTTAAAATCCAAATATTTTGACCATTATTTTTAATATTATACTGATAATCTATATTCCGGGTTGTAAACTTGCTTGTTCTT
>CAMNCV010000023.1 GCA_946534585.1 uncultured Prevotellaceae bacterium | reverse complement strand
CGGAGCACCAGAAGACCATGCGTGAGGCAGAGACAATGCCTTACGCCGCCAGTGTGGACAGGGTAAAGAGCAAGATGTTCGTCCTCTCATTTTATTTTGAGTAAAAGTAATGTCGTTCGGGAAGTAGGTGGTGACTCCGGACGGAAAACAACAATCCTTAAAGCAAATATAGTGATAGATGGATATGACAGAGGAAAAGAAAAGTGAGAAGAAAATAAGTTTTTCTGAGGTAAAGCATAAGTTGTGGACTAAACGTTTTTTGTTTATAAAGGTTTGGGTGATAACATTTGTTCTCTCAGTTATTTGGATTTACCCACAGCCGCGTTTCTATATAGCAAAGACAAGTTTGGCGCCTGAGGCTAATGGCGAGAGTACCAGTAGCCTGGCAGGGATAGCCTCTTCGTTTGGATTGAAACTTGGAAGCGGTACTACTGTCGATGCTCTTTATCCTTCTCTTTATCCGGATTTGATGGGGTCTAATGAGTTTATTGCCCGCATTATGCCATTAAAGGTGACTACGTTTGATGGGAAGATAAAGACTGATTACTATACTTATCTGAAGAAACATCAGAAAGTGAATGTTCTGAAGTTGCCTTTCATTATGCTTGCAGAATCTGTTTCAAAGGCATTTGGAGATAAGCATGCAGCTCAAAACCTGAAGGCTACGGAACTGAATCCTTTTAGCTTGTCAAAGAATGATAATGATTTGTTTGAAGCTGCGAGAAGCTATATAAGGTGCGAGGTGGATAAAAAGACGGATGTTATAACAATATCTGTAACTGATCAGGATAAACTGGTGTGTGCAGCATTGGCTGATAGCGTGTGTAGGCAGCTGCAGAATGCTATAATATTATATAGGACAAAGAAGGCGAATGCTGATGTGGTGCATTATAAGGAGTTGGCAGATAGCGCTTATGTAGAGTATCAGCATGCTATTAATGACTATGCTCGTTTTTGTGATTCTAACCAGGAGTCTATATTGGAGAGTGTAAACTCTAAGCGTGACAGGTTGGAAAACGCAATGCAGTTAAAATATACTACATATCAGACACTTGTTGCTCAGTTAGAAAACGCTAAGGCGAAGTTGCAGGAACGCACTCCTGCTTTTACCATACTGAGTGGTCCAAGTGTTCCTATCAAGCCAGCAGGACCGAAAAGGGTTCAGTTTATATTGGGAATGCTTGTCCTTGTCACTATAATTCTTGTGCCTAAGGTCATAGGTCAAGATATGTTCATGGCAATGTTAAGGAAAGTAGTATGATCTGTTGTGATGAGTGGACGTACATTTCATAGTGTAAGAAATAGTGCCGTTGCCATGGTTGTATTTGTATTCAACCTCGCATTGCAGTTTATTTCCCGAAAAGTGTTTCTTGATAGCTTGGGAAATGAGGTGTTGGGATTGAATACGACAGCAACGAGTATATTGCAGTTCTTGAATCTTGCAGAACTGGGAGTAGGTACGGCTGTCACCTTTGCTCTGTACAGACCACTTAACCATAAAGATTATGAGACGATAAATGAGATAATGACATTGCAGGGGTGGCTGTATCGCAGGATAGCCTTTGTGGTGATAGCAGGGAGTTTGCCGGTTATGGCTTTCTTTCCTTTGATATTCTCTAAGATGCAGTTGCCGTTGTGGTATGCCTATGCCTCTTTCTCAGTGCTGTTGTTCAGCTCGTTGTTAAGCTATTTCGTGAATTATAAAGAGATATTGCTTACAGCCAGCCAGCAGGAATATAAGATACACTGTAGCTACAGGATGGCAATGCTGGTAAAAATAGGCTTCCAGATATTCTTCTTGAAGTGTATGGATAATGGCTATGTATGGTGGCTTATCTTGGAGGTGTGTTTTGCCATTATAGCTTCAGTGGTATTGAATTTCACAATATACAGATCTTTCCCATATTTGAGGAAATGCCAGATGGTAGGCGCGGAGTTGGTAAAGAAATACACGGACATTACAGTCAGAATAAAACAGTTCTTCTTTCATAAGATAGCTGGCTTCGTACTGTTTCAGTTAAGTTCGGTAATCATTTATGCCTTCACTTCTCTGACTATGGTGGCTATATATGGCAACTATATGATTATAGTAAACGGTATATGGGGATTCCTGAATGCGATATTCAATGGCATGGCGGCAAGTGTCGGAGACCTTGTGGCAGAGGGTGATGCAAAACGTAATGTAAGTGTGATGAGAGAACTCTTTACGAGTCGTTTTCTTGTGGTTGGCATACTTGCTTTTTCCATATTTATGTTAGCTAATCCTTTTGTCGCATTATGGGTAGGAGAGGAGTATGTGTTAGATAAATGGGCATTGTTGCTCATTGCAATAACCTTCTTTTTGAACAACATACGTTCGGTCGTGGAGTCATACATAGTGGCTTACGGGCTGTTCAAGGATATATGGGCTCCGATTGCGGAGGCTATATTAAACATTGGATGTTCTGTTCTCTTAGGATATTTCTGGGGACTTCATGGTATTTTGCTTGGAGTAATATGCAGTTTGATAGTGATAGTCTTTATTTGGAAGCCCTATTTTCTCTTTACTGAGGCTATAAAGGCTCCTTGCAGTATGTATTATATGATGTTTCTCAAACACTTGGTATCGTTTGTGGGAGTGTCTGTGGCTACGATATGGATGTTCAACATTTGGGGGACTCAGGATGTCAGCAGTTTTCCAAAACTTATTTTGTATTCAATAGAGTTGGTTAGCGTATTTACCGTGTTGATGTTCTCTATCCAATATGTCATAGAGCAGGGAATGCGTGATTTTATAAAAAGATTTATAAGAAGAAGTAGATAAAATGCCCAAAGTATCTGTCATAGTTACAGTGTATGGTGTGGAACGTTATATAGAACGTTGTGCAAGAAGTCTTTTTGAGCAGACATTGGATGATATGGAATATATCTTCGTTGATGACTGTTCAAAGGATAGCTCAATAAGTGTATTGGAGAATGTTATTACGCAATACCCGTTGCGTAAGGGACAGATCAGAATCGTGCATCATGAACAAAACAAGGGGGTGTCACGTGCTCGCGAGACAGGTGTGAGAGAGGCTTTAGGGGAATATATAGCGCATTGTGACAGTGATGACTGGGTTGAACCAGGGATGTACGAGTCTATGTATAACTATGCTATACAGAATAACTGTGATTTTGTGAAATGCGCTCATGCTAAGACTGACGGTAAAGATATACGGGTGGTGTGCCGTGCCAAGGCAGGCAAGGATATGTCAAGAGATATCGTTGTGCGATGGGCATTGCAAATTAAAGGATGGAACTCGTTGTGGGATACTCTTGTCAAGCATGATGTGTATGTAAAGTCAAGGCCGGAGTTTACGGACAATGCTATGTTGGAGGACTTTTTCTTGAGTGTCCAATTGTTATGTAATTCAGAAAAGATAGGCTATATTGATGTACCGTTCTATAATTATTTTGTAAATCCAACCTCTTGTTGTAATACATCGGATATGGCATCTTATGTGAAAAGAGCGACACAAGCACGTGTTAATGCGAATTGGATAATATCTTATGTTAAAAAGTATGTGAGTGTTAGTCCGAAGGATATAAATACCACGAAGTGGGCGGTCAAGAATATGCTCATTCCGATAATGGACGACAAGGATAACCGAAAGATATGGGACGATATATATCCAGAGATTACTTATAAGGTGCTATTCCTGACGTCAATTTCCTGGCGTGATAAACTACGGTTCTATTCTGCGGAGTTTAATCTGTATAAATGTTTTAAGCGGTAATGGGCGACTTGTTTGTAGTAGTCATAAATGCAATGCTGTATGTTGTGTTGTTCGTGCTGACATTACAACTGAACAGGAAGATAGGGGTGTCAGAGATACTCTTGTCTATATATGTTGTGGTGGCATTCTTCTGTGTGATACATTTCTTGGAGAGCCCTTCGGCATGGAACCTGTCGCTTTTTAATCTCGTATATCTGTTCCTTGTATTTTGTATCTTTTTTGTTCCTGTTATGTCTGACGAAAAGAACGAAGTGAAGGAATGTCCTTTGATATATTATTCTATATATAAGAAAGTGGGCTGGCTTTATATCATAATGTCTCTATATAGTTGTGTAGTGTATATACCGCAAGTGTATCTTGCACTGACAAATCCTAACTGGGCAGAGATATATGAGGAGGCACACGATGTAATAGAAGGAAATATATACACTAAACTTGCTAACCTTTTCTTCCATCTCAGGTATTTGGGAATGATATTGTTCTTCTCGTTCCTGACGAGGAAAGAAGAAAAGAAACTTTTTGTGGTGTTGATGGGCGTGTCGGCGTTTCTTCCTGTTGTTCTCGTTGCCATGCTTCAGGCAAGTAGAGGGGGCATGGTAGCCTTGGCAATAAGTATAGCTTTGTCGTTCAGAATGTTTAGTCCGGCAGTGCCTAGGAATGTGGTGCGTAGTATGTATAAACTGGCTCTTGTGATAATACCTTTAATGGTTGTATATTTTATTGCTGTGTCGGTCAGTCGTTTTGAGGAAGCCAAACAAGGAGACTTTGACTCAGCAGAGTCTTCGTACGTTATGTATTTGGGTGAGTCGATGCTATATTTTGATGACGGCGTGATGAATGGTGTTACGGAGTATGCCGAAGGTGGTTACTTATTTGATATACCAGAAAAGATAAGTCAGATAAAGGGTGATCACTTTGGTGTGCATTTTATGACATTCATAGGGTGCTTATATCTTGATTTCGGACCTTACGGCACATTGATATATGCGTTGCTGGTGGCTGCATATTGGAGGCTCTTTATGCAGAAGAAACGTAAGGGTATCCCCGAGTTGTTCTTTTTATTGACATATCTGATGTATTTGTTTAATGGCGTGTTTGTCATGGGATATGGATATGGAATGCAGTGGATTGAGGCGATATTCATATATATAGCATTGAGAGTAGCAGAGTTGATTTATAGGAAAATATACAAAGTTGAAGAAGATGAATTGGGTGTTGAGTCTGCAAAGTTATTATCATAGGTTTATGAATCATGCCTTTACTGCTGTCGTAAAGGGCGGATTCAAATCCTTTGGAAAAAGAGCCATATTGTCACACAGGTATTTAGAGTTGCGTGGGATAGGGAATATCTCTATAGGCTCTATGACATACATGGCGGAGGGACTGTACCTGTGTTCTTGGCAAGGAGGTGAAATCAGTATTGGTGACAGTTGCTCTTTTGGCGCATACAATCATATAACATCTTCTAATAAGATACATATAGGAAACGGACTGCTTACAGGTAAATGGGTGACAATTACGGATAATTCACACGGCTTGTCAACAATGGCGGACATGGCAAAACGACCTTTGGAAAGGAATATCGTTTCTAAAGGCGAGGTGAACATAGGAGATAATGTATGGATAGGTGACAAGGTGACCATCCTGCCAGGTGTGCATATAGGTGACGGGGCGGTGATTGGTGCAAATGCCGTAGTAGTAAAAGATGTTCGTCCATATACTGTAGTAGGAGGTAATCCGGCAAAAATAATAAAGGAAATATGAAACCACAGATAATAGCATTTTATTTACCACAATATCACCCGACTCCTCACAATGATGAATGGTGGGGTAAAGGCTTTACGGAATGGACTAACGTAGCGAAGGCAAAACCTCTGTTCCATGGTCATGAGCAACCCAAGATACCAGCAGACTTAGGATTCTATGACCTTCGTCTGGCAGAAGTGCGTGAGCAACAGGCCGAGCTGGCACGTGAGGCTGGTGTTGACGGGTTTTGTTATTATGAGTATTGGTTTGGCAATGGCCATGAGGAACTTGAGCGTCCATTCAGAGAGGTGGTGGAGAGTGGAAAGCCAGATTTCCCTTTCTGTTTATGCTGGGCTAATGAGTCGTGGTATCAGAAATTCTGGAATATAGACGGAGCGGTTGTCGATAAACGCATATTGGCAGAGCAGAGATATTTGGGCGTGGAAGATTATAAGGCACACTTCATGGCACGTTTGGATGCTTTTAAGGATGAAAGGTATGTGCGTGTAGAAGGAAAACTTCTGTATCTTATATACCAACCGTTTGACAGTCCGGAGATAAGCACATTCATGCAAACATGGCAGCGTCTGGCCAAGGAGAACGGATTGCCAGAGTTCTATTTTGCAGCCTTTACATATCATGCAGACAAGGAGGGCGGAGAGATAATGTCTCTTGGTTTTGATGCTGTAGTGTCATGCAGAAACAACAGAAACAGGGTGCGTAACCTGTCATGGCTCGTAAGAAAAGTGATGAGTAAACTGTTTCAAAGGCCAAGGACGATAGCGTACAAGAAAGTATGGCCTAAGCTTATCAGCGATCTGGAGCGTACAGATAACAGATATATACCGGTAATAATGCCTAATTGGGACCATACGCCACGCAGCGGGGTAAACGGCGACCTCTTCACAGGCTGCACTCCACAAGAGTTTGGAAAGCATTGTGAAGACGTGTTGTCATCAGTATGTGCCAAGCAGAATCCTCTTGTGTTTATTAAATCATGGAATGAGTGGGGAGAAGGCAACTATATGGAACCAGATATGAAGTATGGCAAGGGTATGATTAAAGCCTTGCGTAAGGTGGTTGACAAATTGTCTTGATAACAGGATCTATGCGCGACTGAGGTCTTCATAAAGAGCGCTGTAGTCGTTTGCCATGCGTTCCCAGCTGAATTTATTTGAATTCTTTATTCCCTCGGATTTGACACTGTTAATCAGTTCTGTATTGTTGAGAAGTGATAGTTTGTCAGCCAGTTCTTTCTCTGTCAGTTCCTTCATTAGTAAAGGAGTTTCTCCGATTATCTCGGGTATAGACGAGGCATTATATGCAATGACAGGGCAACAAGAGCGCTGTGCCTCAAGTACCGGCAACCCGAACCCTTCGTAGGATGAAGGGTACACTAGTGCGGTAGCATGGTTATAGTACAAGTTCAGACTCTCATCGCTTACACGACTGAGACATTTATATTGTGATGCGGGCATTATTGCCTGCATCTTTTTTTGTTCCCTGGGTGTTAGTTGACTACCTATAATAAGTAGGTTCCAATGTGTGTGGGCGACGGCGTTGGCAGTAAGCCAAAAGTTCTTGTACTCATCCCTCCTGCCAATGAATACTACATATGAACCGGCAGGGAAAGGCAGTTCTTCTGGTTCAGGTTGGGTGAGCAGTTGGTGGTATACATCTGACACTCCATTGTATATTACATGTATCTTACTTTCTTGAACATCAGGCATCAGTCTCATTAGGTCTTTTTTTGTATTTTCTGATATGCATACTACGGCTGCAGAATGGCGTATGGCAGCATACTTCTGCCAAGTGTGCATTTTTTGCCTTAAGCCACTTCGGAATAGTTCATAAGTAAAATCATGTACTGTTGTTATGTTTATGGCGTTTTTGTTAGTACAATAGCGGTAGTAAGAAGAATGGAAAATAAAAGGTTCTTCTTTAGATATTCTTACAGGCAGATAGCGTGATATGCGTGGAATCTTTATTGTGCGTATAATGTCTTTTTCAGGGATGTTGAGTTTGCTTCTGTTATGATTGTATGTCTTTGAGACATCAATATCCACAAACTTCGTACACTTGGCTGGTGTAATCCTGCTTAGTAGTTCCTCCCAGACAACTGATATGCCTCCGAATTGTTGTATTGCAAATATTATGTTATCGTAAACGATTTCCATTGTGTAAATTTACTTGTGCTTTGCAAATTTACTAATAAAATATGATTTGATGTATATAGAGTTCTTGTTTGGAGCAATAAAAAAAGAAAAATTACGTTTTTTTAATATAAGAACAATAGTCATGAAGATATCGCTTATAACCACTACATACAACAGTGCTGGCACACTGCGTGACACGATGGAATCGGTGCTTGGACAAACTTATACGGATGTGGAGTATATAGTTGTTGACGGTGCGTCAAGTGACGGCACTATAGATGTTATCCAGGAATACGAACCGTTGTTTGGCGGTAGGATGCGTTGGATAAGTGAAAAGGACAATGGACTCTATGATGCCATGAACAAGGGCATCGGCATGGCTACGGGTGATGTCGTCGGCATATTGAATAGTGATGATTTTTTTACCTCGAATACCGTGTTGCAGAGTGTAGTGGAAGGTTTCTCTGACGATATTGATGCCGTATATGGTGACATTCACTTTGTGCGTCCTGGTAATTTAGACAAATGTGTCAGGTACTACAGTTCCCGTCATTTCCGTCCGTGGGCATTGCGCTTTGGCTATATGCCGGCCCATCCGTCTTTTTAT
>CAMNCV010000022.1 GCA_946534585.1 uncultured Prevotellaceae bacterium | reverse complement strand
GGTGCCGCCGCTGACGTGACCGCATATCCATGAGCATGGTATGCGCACTGACTTGAAGCCGGCAGCCTTCACAGCATCAATGACTTCCTTAGTGGTCGTGGTTGGCTGCCATCCTGTCTCGCAGGCTGTGCCGCCATTGTTATTAAAGAGGTTGTTGGCGTCGCACGCCTCCAAGGTATTGCCGAGGTTCCAGCCCGGGTACATCAACTTTGCAATATCAGCTGCAGTTGCGGTAATACTGCTTGTTACACCCTGTTGGTTTATTGTAATTGTTTCTACTACGTCACCATAAGTTAAAGTAACAGATGCAGTACGCTCTACACTAATATTTTCTTCGACATTAAGTTGAATAATGCCATCAGCCATATTGGCACGTGTCTTTTCTAACAATGTCACCCATGAAACATTACTGCTTACAGTACCGTCCACATTTGTTTTCATAGCAACGGTTACAATACCTCCATCAGCATCTACTTCATAAGTGGTTTGTTCTACCAATAGGCCATCCTTGGCAGTTTGTGTAACAGTAAACGTCTTTGTCTGATTACCTGCAACAACCTTAATCTCTGCTGTACGGTCTGACGTATCAGGATTAGGTTGCGCAGTTAACCTTACAGATGTATTACCTAACTGTGTGCGTGTACCAGTCTCTACCGTCAGCCATGAAGCTGTTGTTGTTACTGTAGGCTGTGAACTTGATTGTACAGTTACTTTGGCTGTACCGCCAGTCTTTGATATCAAAGATGGTACATTAACGACATTTACATCTCCACTATATCCCTCTACTGTATCATCGTCTTTGCTGCAAGCCACCAACGTAAGTGATATGCAGAAAAACACTACTGCTAAATATAAGAATCTCTTCATAGACTTTCCTTTAACTTGTTTTTCAATTCTTTTTCTGATATATCTCCCCCTATTGATTTACCATTTCTGTCAAAAAGTCGCATTGACGGAATAGTTATGATCTTGTACTTCTCTATCAATGCAGATTGCAAGGTTTTATTATCATATACCGCGGTCCACGGCAATTCTTTCGCCACATTGCGCCATGCATCTGCATCCTCGCTCATACAAACCTGATATATTTGTAATCCCTGAGATGCAAACTGATCATATACTTCACGAAGCAATGCCTGATGAGGACTTTTAACCTGTGGTACTTCATACAGCACATCCATCAACACCACACTACCATGCATCTGCTCTATACTGCGCTCATTACCATTTGCATCCGTCAGCATCACTTCCGTGGTAGAGTCGACGCTCTGTTCTGTCAATGCGCCTTTGGCTCTGGATGATGTTTTCTTATCACTACCAGCATTGCATGAACAGAAGAAGCACAACAGTATTAAGTATGTAAGCGGAAAGTAAGTGGCGCACTTACGCCACCCACTCCCCGCATTATGTGTATTGTTCATTATTCTTGATATATTCCAAGTATCGTAACTGTAGCGTCAGGATATGACGTATGTATTCCTGGCAAATCAATGTACCAGCAGTTTGCACCTGTAACAGTGGCAGGATAGGTTACAGTATAGACACCATTACCATTGATTTTCAAAGGCTTAGCACCATACCAGTTCCAATTGCCATCACATATTTGTGAAGCTACATCGCAGGTGGCATCATCTGTTAAGCCTTCCACTTTGAACGTAACAGAGAGATACTGGTCTGCTTTTATCTGGCTTACATCCATGAATGGGTCATCCGTAGAACCAGAATCATCCCAAGGGTTGTAAGTGTCAATACGCAGGTTACCGTTATCCTCAAAGTCTCCTACTAATAGTTTTGAGTTATCAAAGTCAAGCTTCACACCTGGAAAATCCAAAACAATCTTCTTTATGGTAACATTGATATTCTCAGCACCTACCATATCAGACAATCCAATGAGGTCATAATACCAACAGTTCACGCCAGAGCCATTGCCTATAATCTTGAATGAATACTCGCCATCGCCATTGATAGTAATCTTCTCTGTATCAAATGCCCAACTCCAATTACCGTCAGCAAAGCCACCAGAACCTACTGTTGTAGCATCACCTATACCTGTTATCTCAAATACTACAGTGAGTGCCTCGCCAAACTTCAAATCTGAAGGATTAAAGCATGGATCGTCTGTTGAATTTGAACCATCCCAAGGATTGTAGAAAGCCAAACGATAATTGCCGTTACCCTCAAAATCGCCCTGTTTTAGTTTACTATTATCAAAAGCAAGCTCAGGTGCTGTCTCTGGCTTACGAACTGTACGTACAGACAAACCAAGACTACGTAATGACACACCTACAGTAGCCTCTGAACTTAAATGCAGCGTCTTAACATAGTTATTGTTTACTGTGCTTACTTCACCTGTCCAATAGAAACCCTCTGCAGCAGTCTGTATTACCTCTCCTTCGCGATAACCAGCAAAAGGTAAGAATATTGAGTTACCATTGGCAGCAGTAAAGCGTATGCCACCATCTTCTACAGTCTGTGTAGTTGACGCCAGCAACTCCTGAACCTGTGCCTCCGTTGGCGTTGAACTTTTCTTGTTTGACTCGCCTTCGATGTCTAATCCATTTACGATATCAGCTGCAGTTGCTGAGATATTCTCAGCTGTGTATGCGTTGATATCACTAGA
>CAMNCV010000021.1 GCA_946534585.1 uncultured Prevotellaceae bacterium | reverse complement strand
GGTGGCGGCGGTATGCTGGGACTGTTGAAATGGGATGGCACGAACTCTTATATCGTGAGTGCATGGTCAGCCGTATATACTTGTCTTGCTCGTGCCAATGATGTCATTGACCGTCTTGACCCTGTGCCGGCAGGTGTGTCACCACAGGTGGCTTCTCAGGTAATAGGCGAGGCAAAGTTCCTTCGTGCATATTACCTTAACTATGCTGTGCAGTTCTGGGGACCAGTGCCTGTCGTTACTACTGTGGGGGGTGGTAAGAATGCAGTGCGTGAGCCAGAGACGAAAGTGTATCAGCAGATTGTAAACGACCTTGAGGACGCAGCCAACCGTCTGCCAGAGCGTAGCGAACTGGCGTCAACAGATATAGGTCGTGCTACACGTGGTGCAGCTAATGCCGCACTGGCAAAGGTTTACCTTACATGGGCACAGGTGGATGATGACCTGACAGATGCGCAGCGTCATGAGTATTTCACGAAGTCTGCAGAGTATGCTAAGAAGGTGATAGAGTCTGGTCAGTATGAGCTGGAGGAGGATTTCGTAAAGAACTGGGACAACAAGAACCGCAATGGTAAGGAAAGCATCTTCGCCATACAGTTCTATCTCGGTTCTTCTACACGAAACGGCGATGCTTCAGGTAACAACCATTTGTGCCACTGCTCATTCTCTACAGGCTTCAGCGTGTCACTGCCACATATAGCACCAGGTCCGGACAATTCCTTGCGTGACTCATATATAGAGGGTGACCAGCGTAAGGATGTGACCATAGCCGATTCATTGTGGCGTCCATCTACAAACAGCTACTTCCACTTCTATTTTGATAACGACGGCGACGGCATCAAGGAGTCTGGATATTCACGCTTCAACAAGTACATAGACCATGACACACCAGAGACAAGTGCGTCAGACCGTGCAATGAACCGTCAGGTTCTTCGTCTTGCTGAGGTGTATCTGGTACTTGCCGAGGCTATCAACGAGCGTGATGGTGCACCTAACCAAGAGGCTTATGATGCCTTTAATAAAGTACGTCGTCGTGCTTTCCGTGAGGATATCAACAGTGGTGACGCGCAGGCTCATGATCTTGAGGCAGGATTGGATTACGAGGGATTCCGTGACGCAATAATACAAGAACGCTCTTGGGAGTTAACGCTGGAGCAGAAGCATTTGCTTGACCTCAAGCGCTGGAAGATTCTCGTAAAGACAATAAAGAACTCAAGACTTGCTACTGAGTATCCTGAGTTTAATAAGCAAAACGTGGATTTCCGTCATTACCGTTTCCCTATACCACAGGCACAGCGAGAGATTAATCCGAACCTCTGGCAAAACTATGGATATGACGGTTCTACAATAACGCAGAACCCATACAAGGGAAGAGAATAAATATATTTGTGCATGAAAGAGCGGGGGGGAGATATATAGTACAATAATAAATAAAAATCAAGACTTTACAAATGAAGAAGATACTTTTTTCAACCATAATAGCCGCAGCGGCTGTTACAGCCGTCAGTGCGCAGCAAAACGATCAACGTATTAACAAGGCCGTAACTGATATCTCATGGTATAAGAAAGCAACGAAGAGCGCACCTTCATTTCGTGATTTCCTCAAACGTCGCAAAGCGGCCGTTAACAACTGGCTCGCCATACCGACATCAGCGTTGCAACCAGTGACTATCAAGGCCTTTGCTACGGCTGAGCAGCGTGCAGGAACACGTCATGTAATCATACGTGAGCATCAGTTTTTTAATGACAGCGGTTATAACAACGGTGGTTTCGACCTCGGTATAGGTACTCCAGACCATGTGATAGCTGCCATCGCGGGCGACATAATAGACAGCTATGCTACGCAGGCTGCTATCAAGGGCATTGCCATAGATTCGCTTGCGGTCAATGTGAAACAGACTGGACGCAGCATAGGAGACTGGGGTATAAACTACACTATATATATAGATTCTCCTGCTTCTGACGCACAACTTGAGGAACTTCGACTGCTTGCAGAGAAAAACTCACCGTTGTATCAGTTCTCACTGCAGGCAAACAAGGTAGAGACAACAATTGAGTACACTCGTACACCAGAGAATCTGGAGATACCGCCTACATATCAGCCGGGACTGCGTGAGTTCATAGAGTGGGAGATAAAGAAAGGCGAAGGAAACAAGAAACTGCGTGAGAGCGGACAGCGTCCTGACCGTAGCAAGTTTGGCGGCTATGCTTACGACTATCCTTACTCTCGTAAGAATGAGTTTACCCCAGCACAGAGTGACAGCTATCTTAGTCCTGACGGACCATCGGCGTTCATCAACCCCGCAGCCGGCGTGACTGTGATACAGGTGAGACACCACCGTGTAATACAGGATCATCCACTGATATTCGGCGGTAATGACCTCGGTGCTACAGCTGTGGAGGCACATATCGGTTTGCTCGGTTCCTGCTTCTCTCATGTGGCGGAGGGCACGGCGGCGCGTAACCATGTGCCACTTGATACCCTGAAGGTTTCGCTCACGGCAGAGTTTGACCCACGTGCAGGTCGTAAGGGGTTTGAGAATACTCCGCTATATCCTACAAATATCAAGATGCGTGTGGTTGTAAGCAGTCCGCGTGATGAGGCGACAATACGTCAACTTGTAGAGGATACAGAGAAAGGTTGTCCTATCTATAATCTTGTAACGC
>CAMNCV010000020.1 GCA_946534585.1 uncultured Prevotellaceae bacterium | reverse complement strand
CCATTACTATGACTTCTGGCGCCTACCTGATAATCGACGATGTTAGGATATCAACAGGAAATGTTGCAGAATGGACTACGGTGAACAATGCTGTGGCACCATATACGCTGAAAGGTCTTACCCCGGAAACCTATTATGAGGTGCAGGCACAGGCTGTATATGAAGAAAAGACTACAGACTGGACAGAAAGTGTTTTGTTCCATACATTGGAAAGCACCGTACCCGCTCCGTCAGGACTGACTATAGACAATGTAACGTTCAGTAGTGCCGTGGTATCATGGACCGGCAATGACGAGGCACAGTCATATAACCTACGCTACCGTGCAAAGGATGACTCACAGGCGGAGTGGACTGTAATAAATGGAATAACCGCAGGCACATACACCCTCACGGAGCTCGAGCCTGAGACATCATACGAGGTACAAGTGCAAGCTACGGACGGCGAGACAATAAGCCGTTGGAGCAGTAAGAAAGCATTTACCACACTGGAACGCTTCGTTAAGCCTACGGGCCTCACTGCAGAGTCTGTGAAGGCAACCAATGCCCTGCTGGCATGGACCGGTTCTGCTGACGCTCAGTCGTATAATCTGCGCTATGGTATGTCAAATGTCATACTGAGTGAGAATTTTGACGGTTCATCAATATCAACCGAATTGACATCGAGTGGAGAAACTTTTGTAGGAAGACCTTTGTCAACCTCGGCTCCAAGTGGAAGTAATGTGATGGTATTAGGTGAAAATGGGACTATGGCAATGCCTGCAATACCTCTTGATGGCATACTCACCTTCAAGGCAGCAGCGGAAAGGACATCCACAGCATCCTACGAGGTATATGTGAGCTCAGTGGGCTTGGTGGCTTCCGGAACAGTAAACATCGGTAAGTTCGCCCAGCAGACTATTGACCTCAGCGCATACGCTGGACAAACGGGCAGCATAGAGATAAGAAAAGCTGATGGTGCATACCTGCTTATCGATGACATAGAAGTAGAAACTGATACGGAATGGCAGACAGTGGAGAATATAGAGGATACACATTATACCATAATGGGACTTGAGCCAGAGACCAAGTATAATGTACAGGTACAGACAGTATTTGCCGATGGCACAAGCAAATGGAGCGACCAGGTGAAATTTACTACATTAGAGCGCTTTGCCCAGCCGTATGACTTGACGGCAAGCAGTGTGACATATAATAGCGCTGCTCTGTCATGGAAGGGTAATGATGATGTGCAGATGTATCTCATGCGCTACCGTGAGAACAATATGCCTCTCAATGAGAACTTCGATTCTTCTGACGAACTGCCAGCAGGATGGGAGGTAAATGGCTCAGGTTTTATTGAGAACAAAGAAAATGCACCAAGCGGCACAGGAGTCTTAGTGATTACTGACGGTTCTGTTATGATGACTAATGAGATACCTCTCGGCGGTACGCTCTCGTTTAAGACAAGGGGCAGTTTCGCATCTTATGCGGTAAGCGTTGAATTGGGAGGAGAACAGAAAATGTTGGTCTCTGACTCAGCTCCAAGTGGTACGTTTGAGGAGAAGACGATAGACCTCAGCGCATACGCCGGACAGACGGGCAGACTCATATTTAGTTGCTCTAGCAACCTGATGAAAGTCTTAGCAGCCAAAGCAACAAAAGCTATCTCAGCTACTGATGCACCATTTTTTGTAATCGATCCCAGAGTGTATTTTGATGACATAGTGCTGAAGCTCGGTGATGACGCAGTGGTAGGAGACTGGATTAGCGTGGATGACGTCACCTCTCCTTACGCCCTCGGCGACCTTGACCCTGAGAAGACCTACGAGGTACAGGTAAAGGCAGTGTATGATGAGCAGGAGACCGACTGGACCAAGGGTGTGTTCTTCACTACCTTGCTGGCAACGGGTATTACAGACTATCACCTCGCAACCCCAGCCAAGAATGTAGATGCATGGTATGACCTTAGCGGCAGAAAGCTGAATGCACGTCCTGCAAAGGCTGGTATGTATATCTACCGTGGCAAGAAGATTATGGTAGAAAGATAAGAACAGAAGTCAGGGAGCAGAGACTCTTTGACAAGATACAGAAGAAAGCGGTGTCGCCTCCATAGGGAGGGCGGCACCGCTTCTTTTTAGGCCGGAATTGATGGAATCCGCTGCTATAAATTTAGCGATATGATAAATGTCAAGGAATAGGACATTTTCGTCATTTGGCCTTTTCAATTTTGTCAACAAAAAAATGCAAACCAGGAGAAAAAGCGGCACGGAAAACGAGGAAAAGACACCTTTTTCGCTCTTCTCAACCACTTTTTTTCGTGAAAGCATAGTTTTTACCATGTAAAGTGATAGCTTTCACACCGAGAAACGATAGCTTTTACACCCTGAAAGCATAGCTTTTACGACGCAAAAGCTATGCTTTCTTTATGCTTTTTTATAACCTGTTACTGATTATCAGTGAGTTACAAACTCGCGTAGAATGAGCTGTACGCGGCCGGAGGAAAAGTTTTTCAGAATATCGCAAGGAAAAGGGGGGTAAGAGCATACCCGAAATAGGACATTTTCGTCATTTGCCTTCGGACAGAAAAGGGAGGGAGGTGTGCTTTTTGTCGCATTTTATGATGTCTGTCGCATGTTTTTTTGTTGTTTTTTTGCAAAATATTATACAGGTATGAATGTTTTGACTAACTTTGCAGTAGTAAGAAAGAAAAGGAACAAATAAAAATTATAGAACAATGAAAAAGATTTTAGTAATGGTGGCAGCAGCCATGATGACTGCCACAAGCATATTTGCTCAGGACGAGCAGCCAAGACATGAGATAGGAGTGAGTTACGGAGCCGGAATATCACTGATAGGTGACGGAATAGGCAATGGCCTGACAGATGGTATCTTTGATGCCATGAACGGTCGTAAGTGGGAAAACTCCAGAGAGCTGGGCACGGTGGCTGTGGAGTATTTCTGTCACCTTAACAACCCG
>CAMNCV010000019.1 GCA_946534585.1 uncultured Prevotellaceae bacterium | reverse complement strand
TGTTATAGGTGATGAAATGACAAGTATTCCTGCATATATGTGTTCTGGAATGAGCAACTTAAAATCAGTGACCATTCCCAACAGCGTGACCAGCATCGGCACTACTGCGTTCTATGGCTGCAGCGGACTGACATCGGTGACCATTCCCAACAGCGTGACCAGCATCGGCTATGGGGCGTTCTCTGGCTGCAGCGGACTGACATCGGTGACCATCCCCAGCAGCGTGACAAGCATCGACGCTTATGCGTTCCAAGACTGCAGCGGACTGATATCGGTGACCATCGGCAACAGCGTGACCACGATTGGCAAAGAAGCTTTCTCTGGCTGCAGCGGACTGACATCGGTGACATGGAATGCGAAGAATTATCCTGCGTTCTCCAGTTCTTCCGAAAAACATCCGTTCTATAATATTAGGACTCAAATAACAGAATTTATCATAGGTGACGAGGTGACAAGTATTCCAGCATACATGTGTTATGGAATGAGTAACTTAAAATCGGTGACCATCCCCAGCAGCGTGACAAGCATCAGCTCTTATGCCTTCTCCGGCTGCAGCGGACTGAATCTTTTAATTCCTAAGGGAACATTGGGTTACTATAAAAACGTAACTTCTGTCCATGCCATTTATGAATTGGATGGTGACGAGGTTTGGTCAGAGACATACTTTGGAGTCCCCTCTTATTACACTACATATTATGATGCTGACGGAGACGGCGTAATGGAGTATCTGAGTTGTCCGACCAGCCAGAATTCTAAATACCACTATGGTTTCTATGACAAGGGTGGAAACAAAAAGGTAGAAATGCCAGATTGTAATGCTAATGATTACTATGCCACTCCCATAAATGGTAACGGGGACTTACTGATGTACAGAGATTGGGGTGATGGACCGAGAGTTTATTCACTTGGTAATGGTAAGACCTCCCTCAGCATGATTACAGACGTTGATAACGATGGGCGAAAAGATTTAGTGGGAAAATACTACCGTGATCTTTTCCACATATACTATCAAAAGCCAGACGGGATATTTTCTATGACTGAACAAAGCGTTACAAAAGATGCAGAAGCCATCGAGGCAGAATCCAATAAAAAAGGTACTGGTGGAATTGTCAGTTTTGCAGTAGGTATGATGGTTGGGGGAAGTACTCCATCTAGCTATGATTATCTTACAATGGGACTGGATATGAATGACGACGGTACACTTGATTTTATTGACACAAATGTCGGTGGTGTTCTTTATAGTTATGCTGACAACAAGTATTTTGCTAACCCAAAGAAAGGTGTGCTGTATCCTTGTGACTTGAACAACGACAGCGAACTGGACTATATCTGTTATGATGGCAGCAACATTATCTTGATGACACGCACCGGCAATGACACTTATGATGAAAAGACTCTGTTTTCCAATAGTAACGTAAAGCAGATACTCCACAAGGACTTTGACCACGATGGAGACATTGACATTATGGCTTATATCAATGATAAATCCAGTTCAACTGGTAATACTTATTTCGTATTCTTCCGTAATGACGGTGATATGTCGTTCAAGAGAAGAGAGCGTAACTTTACCATTAACTATGCTCTGGAAGAAGTCAAGGACATTGATGCCGACGGATTGTACGAGATGTTGGTAACAGACTACACGAACAAAGTCAAAAAAATATTACGCATATCAGAAAGCCTGACTGTTACAGAGAGTGACTATGATTTCTCTGATGGAATTTATTCTGGAAAAATTACTATCGGTGATTTTGATAATGACGGCAAAGTAGATTGTAGGTGTTTATTTAATATAGGTTCAGAATCTAAAGGTTCAAAATACATAAGTTTTTCTGATGCAATAAACAATGCCCCATCTAAGATGGATGCACCTACAGCAGTGCTCGATGCCGAAGCACAAAGGCTGCGTATTAACTGGAAACAAGGTGAGGATGCCGAAACTTCATCATGCGACCTGACATACGAACTGCGTATAGGCACTGAGCCTGCAAGCGGCAACGTGCTGTTTGGCGCGTCGCTTGCTGACGGCCGCCGCCGCACTTTGGAGGACGGCAACATGGGGTGCTCGCTCAGCACACTGTTTAATGCCAAGAGCCTGAAGCCCGGTAAGTATTATATCTCCGTGCAGGCGATAGATGCCGGCGGCAGAGGCGGCGCATGGTCAGATGATTTCGTGTATGAGCATCAATTGGCAGCACCTGTAATTGTGTCTAACTTTACGCAGCACATGTCTACGGCAGACACCATACGCCTCAGTGTGAAAGCCCCGATTGACGGAGCTGAATACAAATGGAGCGTAAGTGAGGGCAGACAGATAGAGAATGACGGTAACGATGTAAGGTTTGTGTTTGAGCATGACGGCAAGCATACCGTAAACCTCGCCATGAATTATGATGGCAGGACACTGAACGCAGAGCCGCTGACACTGGAGGTCTCGCCCTTGAAAAGGCTTTATAACCGTAATAACGGTTTAGTTGACATCAACCAGGATGGTTATCCTGAACAACTGGGATACGTAAACGATGGCAATGGAAATCTTGAAAACGTATTGCTGAGCTATGCCACGGACATACCAAAGGGTTCCAGAGAGTATCTGGACTACAATATGGACGGATATCCTGATGTCATTGCGGGCAACAGAGTATATGTGAACCTTGGCGAGCAAGACAATGACTTTGACTACACTACGGAAACATTCAAAGCCGTAAAGGATTATTACGAGTATAAAGAATTCCCATTCGGGGGTTATTGCTTTGATGCTAACAATGACGGCTACCTGGATAAGACCTCCAGCAATTCAAATTCATTCTACAATAGTGGTACATACACGGAGTGGAATAGTTTCGATTACATAATAAGAAATATTTCGGGCTTGAATTACACCCCTACCTATAAAATGTATGACGTTAATCGTGATGGATTTACGGATATAGTATATTATTATGATACTAAATCAGCACTATATGTTATATACAAAGACAACACTGCAAGAGTAACATACTCAACACCACAATTACTATGTGAACACATTAATAGTTGGTGTATTGAAGACTTCAACAATGACGGATATGCCGACATCCTTACTTCTAGTAGTGGTTATCCGACCATTGTCAAGGGCAGTAGCACTTTACCATACACTGAGACAATATCCTATGATTTTACAATTGGTAGTTTAGATGAGTATGGGCATTTCAAAGACTACAATAACGATGGATATGTGGATATGCCGATGACCTGCCAAGAGAAAGGCACCTACACTCGTTATCTTGCGGAATTTGGCCCAGACTTCTCCTTGGAATTAGTTAACATACACGACTGGCCAGAGATAGATTACTTTATGGTTCAGAAAGACGGTGGTTACCCTGACGGCCAACTCAGCAACATAAAGAACGAGGCTCCATCTGCCCCAGCCAGCGTAAACGCCAAGCAGACGAAGGACGGTATGTTGATAACATGGAGCGACGCGGAGGATGACCATACACCTGCCATGCAGATGCGCTATAATATCAGCGTAAAACGCAAGGGCAAGAAGGGCGACAACAGTTTTGTTATCTCTCCGATGAACGGACTGAAGGATGAGGCTACCATCTGCGGCACCATCATCTATAAGAAGTCAACGCAGATGCTGGTACCAGCCTCTGTATTGACGGCTGGTGAGACCTACGAGATACAGGTGCAGGCGATAGACCTGTGGAACCAGCACTCACCTATGACCAAGGCCGTGGAGTTCACCATGACGAGCGATGGTTATATAGACGTAGCCGAACAGGTGACTACAGGCAAGGAGACCACGGTGAAGTTTGTCGGCACAAAGACCGGCAGCTATGTGCTTGATGCTGGAGAGGGCGCCACAATAGTAAGTGACAACGGCAAGGGCGAGTATATCGTGAAGTGGGCTACGGATGGTGTGAAGAACATCACGCTGACCGCAGGCGGCGCAACGATAAAGTCTGCCATTACTGTAGTGAAGCCTATGGAGCTTACTTTCTCTGTTCCAGAAAAGGTGTTTGCCAATGCTCCGCTGACAATAGAGGTGAGCGACGAGATGGCAAAGGCCGCAAGAAACGTGGGGGTACGCTCAGACAACAGCAAGGTGAAGGTGGAGTATGTGACCGGCAGTAAGACCGCCGTGGTGACATTCCCTACAACTGGCACTTATACATTAGAAGCCTATTGTGAGGATGATATAAAAGGCAATAGTTACTCACAGACAATAAAAGTGGCAGAAGAGATGCCTAAGGCTAAGATTGAGAAAGTGACCACCGATGGTGAAACTGGCAGTTACGTTATAAACTGGAGTACCGCAGTTCCTGCCGGAATTAACGAGGTGGTCATAAGCAAGGAGGGAGCGTCTCTTGATGCATTCAACGTGCTTGACACTGTGTTAGTTAGCGACGGACGATATGTTGACTTGTCATCTAACGCCGCCGTGATGTCTGCTCGTTACCGCATACAGTTGTTAGCCGACAACGGACAGACAAGCAAACAGAGCGACGCTCACAAGCCTCTGCACGTAATGCTTGCCAAGGCTGCCAGGGGGTACAACCTTATATGGAACAGCTATGAGGGTGTGACGGTTGACTCTTACCACATCATGCGCGGAACGTCGCCTGACAATATGCAGCAGATAGCACAGGTGGCAGGAAGCCAGATGAGCTATACCGACCTGACGATGCCTGACGGCGAGAATTTCTATGCCGTGACGTTCCAGCTCTCCGGGTCACAGCAGATGAGCGCGAAGGGACTGCAAGCAACGGCGGCTTCCGAGGAGGACGTGAACAGCAACGTGATATCAACCGCAGACGCTGTTGACGTGGTAGAGGCGAAGAGCATTGAGCTGATTGTGCTTGACGAGGACAAGACTCTCTCAGACAAGCACAAGGACTTGCAGATATTCTACATGATAAAGCCTACCTACACTACCATCACCAAGGTGAAGTGGGAGATACTTCAGGGCAGCGACATTGCCTCTGTTGACGCAAACGGAAAACTGAGCGCGAAAGGTGGCAGCGGCACTGTCAAGGTGAAAGTATCATCGCTTGACGGCTCTGAGCTGAGTGCCGAGATGGATGTGCCTTGCAACGTAAGCGTTGAGCCTACCGCTGTAATCGCGGCACCGGCTGCAAACACAGGCGAGGCTACATTGGTAGGAAAACGTTATTATACCATCGACGGCAAGCAGGTAACGTCTCCTTCTATGGCGGGCAGTATATATATTGAGTGGAGCATCTACTCTAACGGTCAGATTATCTCAAGGAAGATTATGAATAAGTAATTTTGGAAAATATAGTAATGTAGGGCTTGCAGAAGCCCTGCATTACTTGTAAACACAGAAATTAAAAAATCAGGTTATGAAA
The DNA here is from genome assembly GCA_946534585.1 of uncultured Prevotellaceae bacterium. Lineage (GTDB taxonomy): Bacteria > Bacteroidota > Bacteroidia > Bacteroidales > Bacteroidaceae > Prevotella. Next base: position 2,727 of record CAMNCV010000019.1, on the reverse strand, counting down.
AAGAAAGATAAGATTTTTGTTTTATCAGGCTTGTTGATGATGTTTGTCTTGGGCAGTACGCCATGTGCTGCGGAAGAAAAAACAGGAAACGGGTCTAAGAGTGTGAGGGAGTTATTAATAGGCTCGTGGCACAGTGAGAGTATTGATTCTAATATCAAATCAGATTTGTACTGGCATTTCAATGAAGACGGAACGGAACAGTTAATTAGCATATCCGATAAGGACAAGATTTATCCATCTGATGTCTCATGCGGAAGATGGACAGTAGATGGGAACACGATAAAGACTGTGACATTATCCCAAAAAGAGAAGAACAGGAATGAATGGAAAATCCTGAAAATAAATGAGGATTCTCTGAAGATAGAGTACTATGACAAACAACCAAAACGATTTGAGGCTTCCTTCAAAAGGATTAACAGGAAACAGCCCTGATGAATAACAGTGCGCATAAACAAATTAAGCAACGGAAACACCGGTGTGTCTCCGTTGCTTAATTGTTTCTCGCTGTCTGAATATAAACTACCTGTTCCATGTCATATACTGACCAAATACAGAATATAACGCAGGATTGTCACGAATAATCCAATACTTGAAACCTAAAAGTTCCTGTTCTACAGCCAACTCGTTTATTATGGCTTTTTCTGTCTTCACATCAGGGGTTTCCTGATACTTGATGGCAAGATCCAGGAATCTGTTGACAACGCTTATAGTCTGTTCCATAAAGCGTTCTTCTTTAATAGTCCTGACCCGTTTGGCTCCGTTATATATCCGGTTCAATAACCTTATTGTTTCCGTATGCTGGGGGTCACTTATATTTGAGAAGAACAAGGCCTTCTTGTTTGCAAAATCCACACGCTGCTCTATATCCTCCTCTATGCTGCAGTCTTTAGGATTGAGCGTGTCATCAAAACTATTTGATTTCTTTCCGTTACAATATCTGCAACTCAGAAACAAGTTGCCCCATTCCCGGGACAACTCGGGATAGTTGTCCACGCTTTTATGATGCTCTATCTCATAATCCGTATCACGCCGTCTCTCACATATATAGCATTTGTCATGCTGATCCGCAAGTAACTGAAGTTTTACATCCTCACCGTCATATCTGGTTGTGGTTGCTAATGAGGAGGGCGCATCAGGGCTTTTATATACTTTTATCATAACTACAAGCTGCTGAGTTTTTCTGCATTTTGAATGACAATCTGACGGAACTCTCCGACTATCAACGGAGAGAGTGTCTCCGTGATCTTTTCAAACTCACACTTCAGTTGTTTTATCTCAACCTTCTCAGCGTCACTTAACTCTTCCTTGGCAAGCAACCTCCTGAAGTTGTCTAACTGCATCTCTGCATAACTTGACTGTGTCCTGACACCGAAATACCCCTCTGCCAACGACTCGTATGAATATTCAGTAAGGTTCTCCAGCACCTCCCTGTGCTCCAAGTCGTATGCCACAGCGTCAGGCATGGAGCTTAAGACAAACGGAGAATGTGTCGTGATGACAAACTGGATATTAGGAAAGACCTTTGTCAACAAAGGCATGATGACCTTTTGTAACGCGAGATGCAGGTGCGTCTCTATCTCATCAATCAAGACAATACCCTCTTTTTGATAGTTTCTGACAAGTGTTCCCTCACCTTGCATCTTCAGAATCAAATCCGCGACGATGTCTAATACGGCCGCGAAACCGTCAGAGACCTCTGTAAACTTAAACTTCTTCCCCTCTGTGCATATTCTGAAACTATAGTCTCTGTAATTAAACTCTAACCGCAGTTCGTCATCCTGGTATATGTGTCTCAACAATTCCTCAAAATCCCGGAACCACGCATTTATTTCATCCGCATCCTCATCTTGCTTCTCATTGCGTGCCAACGCCTCCTGTATTTTCAAATCAGACAAGAAGTTAAGAAACTGGGACGTGGCTGTTTCCGTCACATTACCTTTCTTATTTATAACAGGCTTCATGGGATTTTTAGGTTCTGACATCTTCACTTTTCTGTCAGCCTGATAGAAAGCGATGATAAATTCTCCCTTAGCGTATTTGTCAATAATACTGCCCCATAACTCTGAGCGCAGCTCCACCTTACCATAGATATTCTCTATCTCTCTTGAGAAAAAATCTACATTCTGCTGTGCCTGCCGTCTTGCTTGCTCATCTGTTGTTTCCTTTAGTATTTTATTATAGGTTTCCAGTGATTTGTAATAACCAAGGAAATGCATTGCCTTGTCATCCTTTATCTTATTCAAGAAATCCGACACTGCGTTGAGCAGTATCGTTTTTCCACTTCCATTCTTACCCGTGATGATAAGATGCGGAAACTTCTCATCTGCGACAGGAATATCGAAGTCACTCAGATGAAACAACTTGTTGATATGGATGTTATTAATAAAATTCATCTTATTATCTGTTTACTTTACTCTAAATACTGCTTGGTTACCATGTTCTGCACAAACATCGTTTTATTACAATTGCAAATTTACAAAAAAAAATGTAGATATATACTTCTTTGGGACGTTTTTTATTAATACTTTGTTAATTATACACTTATGACCAGTCACTGACTGAATATGGACGGCCCCCATACGCGAAATGGCCAAAGGGTACAAAAAAACTGTCGAATGACGGGATGAGAGTATTACCCACACACCGTCATCAGACAGCTTTTATGTTTTCTTGTCCGCCGCTCTCTCACAAGGGAGGCGGAAAATGATTATTCACACTTACTTTGCC
>CAMNCV010000018.1 GCA_946534585.1 uncultured Prevotellaceae bacterium | reverse complement strand
AACATTGTACTCAATATACTCTACGAAGCTGTTGCGGTTCGCATGAGTCTCAGCACCTGTCCAAGAGATGACATTAGGCTCGCCAGTAGTAGAGTTTACAGTGCCATCGGTCTTTTCCTCCCACAGTACTCTGTAACCGTTAAGCATCACGTTAGTGAAGCCGTGGATGTGAGCAGCCACATTGTTAGAACTGTTATTGTCGTCAGTATAGCCGTTACCGCCGCCGAACACGTTACCAGCCACGGCACCAGCCGTCATAGCGACATTAGCGTCACCATATACATCAGCCTTGTTACCACCACCATAGATGTTACCATAGATAGTGACAGCGTCTGTCATGGTATATACCGAGGTGTTACCGGCACCCTTCTTCCTATAACCAGCTGCTGTTTCTCCTGGCTTGACAGAACCGATAGCATGAAGAGCATAAGGAAATACTTGCTCAACGTTATCCGGACCTATAACACTGTATGCCGGATCATTTTCTGTCGGAGTGACACGAACAACACCATATAACTCAGCAAGGTCATTTGCCGACATTCCGCCACCTGCATTAACCTCTGCTTGCCAATATGACGCAACGTTATCCTCTATTCTCCAGTAAGACTTATCGGCATAATATGGAAGCTCAGCCTCATATCCCACAGTGGCCTCATTACCGCCACCGAACACATCACCATATATGGTACCCTTGGCAATGTTCACCGCAGTGTGGTCAGTTGTCTTGGCATAGTTACCGCCGCCATAGACGTTACCCCATATCGCAACAGTATCCTTCTCGTTAGAACCATTGATGTTGATAGTGGTGTTACCAATAATCTCAGCCATGTACGGGCAGTGAGACGAACCGTTGCCCGAGCCATAGATGTTTCTCTTGAAAGTACCACCATTGATGTTAATCTCCACGTCGCCGATGATGCGTGCGTTACGACCGTAGCTATCACGTGACACATCGTATGATATAGAATTATCGCCATCATCTTTGTTAAGTCTCCAACCAGAATACCAGCCACTTCCTTTCTGCATCTGGTAATAAGCGTCATTACCCTTACCACCACCATAGACGTCACAGTTGAACGTACCGCCGTTGATGGTGATAGTAGCGACCTTCTCGCCCGGTGTACCGAAGAGCGAGCCAGCCAGAGGGTTTGGAGCCTGTCCTGTAGTCGCAATCAGTTTGTTGTTCACATAACCGTTACCCGCACCATAGATACCACACTCCTGATCAGGCATGATACGTGTTTTTCTCTTAGACGCATCAGTCTGCTCGTAGGTAGCACGGTCAGTCTCATAGCTTGGGAAGAAGTTACCGCCATTGATAATAATGGTAGAGGTGGTCTTCGTCAAATCAATATTAGTGTACTTCTCACGACCTTGCTCGTCAAGACCGTCATAACACTTTACATACACCTTATTATTGTCATTACCTCCGCCAGATTTCCACTCTTTATACGGAGCATACCTGACTATCTTCTCTCCCCATTCACTTGGATTATAATATTGACTATTACTTGAACTATAATCCACATAGTATGGCAGACGCATATCGTTAGTATGCAGAGTGTCAACTCCAATACCGCTCAAGCCACCAGCACCGCCGGCATAGATACCCGGCTGGGTGTAATAGTAGTTCTTATTGCTTATACCAGTGATGGTAAACGACTTGTTGTCGTATGCGTCAAGTCCATAGTAACCGTCACCAACTTTACCACCATTCTTCGCCGTATTCAAGTCAAACGAACCACCGTTGATAGTGATGGTTGACTGACCATAGAAAGTAGAGCGGCAGACACCAACAGACGTATAACCTGTCATGTGACGGCCAAGAGCGCCACCATAAATCTCTGACACCATGGCACGACGGTTTGTGATAGAATCCGTCTCACCAGGCGTAACATATTCAGACGATGCCGGATCAACGAGGATATTTACCCTGCCGAAGAAAGTGTCAAACGGGAAATAGACATTGTTACCTGAACCATAGTATCTTCCCTCAGCGTAGAAACCGCCATCCTTACCATAGTTGCTGGCACCGCGCTGGTTGCCCAGTGAGCCAGATGTGATACGACCGACGATACCACTGCGCACGATAATGTCAACATCACCATACTGCGCTCCCTCGTGGTTACCAGCCATCACCGCACCCACATCATACGTGGCTTTCTGTCCACTTGGTCCGAAACTACGGTGATCATCATTCCATTTACGGTCTATATCAACCACAATCTTACACTTGACCGGAGCGTCAGGACATCCAGCCAAGCCATTGGCATTGTTACCGTTACCCGTAGTCTGACGACCAGAGGCACAGATGTTACTGTAGAAACCAGACTTCACCGTAATGGAGAATCCCTCCTTATGCGGGAAGTAGTATTTATAGTTATTGATATGACCAGGCATCTGACGGAAACGGTTATCATTATTGATACCGCCGAAAATCTGGAGGTCGGCAATCGTTGTACCGAGCAGAGGACCTACCTCCGTACCAGAGGACTGTGCCAACGGACAGTTCTTAAATATCAGGTTCTCACCCATCTCAAGGTTATTGTACTGACAGAAGATGATACCATAACCAGAGGTGTTATCAATACCAAACGTAAGGTCACGCAGACGCAAATCGCCCCACAGGAAGAAACCATACTGGTAAGATCCTGTGTTACAGTTACCTATCTCAAGTTCACCTTCATAACTATCTACATTTGTAGTTTTAGACTGTATAGTAGCGTTACGACCAAACATTGCCGCACCACGTGACTTCCAGTTTGTATAACTGTCAGTATAGCTGCCACCCTGTGAGCCTGTGTTACCCCTACCGAATGTGCTTGAAGCAGTTATGCTTGCAGGACTCTTACCTATAAGTACAATGGTGTTCTCATCCCATGACGCTGACTCGTCAAGCAGCGCATAGACAGCCTCCCATGTTCTTACAGGAGTATAAGGTGACTTACCGTCGTTATTGTCATTACCAACGCCTGTCCACTCGAAATCGGGATCACTTTTGTCACGTTTATGGGCACCATCAGCATCTAAATCACATCCTTCAATGTGCTTAGATTCACCATCCGGATTAATATAGAAATACTTCTCACCCCAAGAGAAAGATAAAGTCTTGGTGAATATCACAGGAGAAGTACAGTCATAGAACTTGTCCTTAACCGTAACGACACAATAATAGGCACCCTTGTCATTACTTGTAGGTTTAGAAATTACAATCTCATTATCATCCTCACCGTTTCCGCTATGATAGAGCACACCGTCCTTAGTGTACCAACTGTAAGTAACCTCATATTTGTCACCTTTCAGATCACTGTAAGACGGAGAGACTGTGACCGTCATGGTCGTAGTGTTTTCCACAGGTTTCTTCTTTAACGCAGCCTCATAGTTTTCAAATGTCGAAGCTGTCACCTTGCGATTAGGATATGAGTATCCAGCCTTATCTGGACGTATCCAATCCTCAAATTCCTCATTATGATTTTCATCATACGTACCCTTAGATTTCTTATCAACAAAGCTGAATGTGAAACCAGAGTAAACTCCATTATAATCATCGTATGAATCTGGGTCATACGGGCCAGTGCTCCGTACATCAAGAGCTAAGAACTCCCTGTAACTGTAATACTCTGCCGCAACCTTCAGCAACTTGTTACTTTTAGGATGAGCTGTAACCGAATCATTAAACAATGTCTCCGCAGTCTCTCTCCACTTCACATCGAACGTGTTTGTGGAAGCATTCCAAGAAGCAGACTCTATAATATCAAGACGGTCAGAGTTATCACGCTGTACATAAACCGTGTTATTATCAGACTCATCAAGATAAAGCCACTCTTCAGCCACTTTCTTCTTATATGCCTCAAAGTCATCTGCGCCATAGTAAGAAGCATCATTCTTCTTACGTATATCATCATCCAAGAGGTAATAGTCCTGCTGAGATATACGCTGGGAAATATACTCTTCATGTGTATAATTACCAGCATCAATACCCTTTTGCTGATTAGTATTCAGCACAGCATTAATCTCAGGCAGTGTTCCCACCAATTCATACAACTTAGATGTAAACTTATAGACCTCTCCATTATCAGCGGTCTTCTCTGCCACTACATAGTAATAACGATCATGTGTAGAGGTGATAGGAACTGGTGTGTATGTCGTGCCACCATCATTCTCTGTCTCAGCCCCCTGCACAACATTTTTACAACGGTCATACCATGTGTATTTATATCCGCTGGTGTTCTCTACGCCTCTCAGCTCAGCCTTCAGATTGCCCGTGCCGTCCTCTGGCTCAATGACAACAGACCGCGCTGACTGGTGGGTAAGAACTGGTCTGCCGCTCTCGTCATCCCATCCCCATATAAAGTCCTGATCCTGTGTGCGGTCGTTATACTCGTCAACGACAGCGGTGCTGTTCTCCTCTTTAGACCAGTCCTTCCAAGTAGCCTGGTTGATACCATGATACTGGCTGACAATGCCAGCATTTGTATTGAACGCACCGCTCTCAGCATGCTTACGCAGGGTATATGTGCCAGCCGCACAGTTGTACATAACACTCTTTGACACCGCGTAGGTCAGCAAATCATCAGTGATAGGACCTATCATCCAGTGAGTCGCAGGGTTCAGCTTCATGGTACCACCACTCCATGTATAAGTACCATTATTATTATTATATGTGCAAGCAGCACCT
>CAMNCV010000017.1 GCA_946534585.1 uncultured Prevotellaceae bacterium | reverse complement strand
CGCACCGTGCCGTCTGCATTTTGTATGTTTAGAAACAGCGCTTCACCTGTCTCCGTACCATAATGTATATTGAGTTGTATTTTCATAGTTAGTATATATTTTCTCTTGATTACTCGCACCACAAGGAGAGTATTATCTCGTATTAATAACAAAGTTACGTTTTTTTTTTCAAATATCAAAAACAAAAGAACGCAAAAGACGGCCATCATACCTTTGTATAAGGTATAATGACCGTCTGACCACATACAGTTTTTATCAGCTACAAATCAAAAAGTTTTCATCAGAATATTATTCTTCTGTTTCGTCCTCGGTCCATACTGAACCGAAGCCTCCCTTTGCCTCGCTCCATTCTGTTGCAGGCTTGTTTGAAACAGGAATGGTATCTGCTGACCCGGCAAGGAGTGTTATCGGGTGCAGTAAAACTACGCGTACGGCTGGGCTGTTATATTCTTTCTTCATAATATAATTATCAAATTATTTGTTATTATATTTCTTTCCGTTTCTTATAACAAGTCCTTTATATGCCTTGCCTACCCTCTGACCGGCGGCATTATATGCAGCGCCGTCTGCCATGGTCTCGCCAGCCTCTGTCACTGCGTTGACAGCTGTAGGGTCAACTTCTTCCTCTTCATCAAAGATGATGCTGAACTTGGCACCGAGAGAAGAAGACACATTAAGATATACTATACCGGCAGAAGCTGATGACGGATTCCAAAGGCGGAAGGCTACGCCGTCTTCTGCATCCCATCCGAGGCGATAAGCACCAGCAGAGAGGTTCTGACCTTCTGTTGTAACAGCCAGAAGGTTCACACCAAGATAATATGTCTCATCACTAGGGGTCAGCGTAATCTGATAGTATGCGTCTGCTGTGCCATTATCCTTCAGTCCAGTGGTCTTGAGTATTACAGGAGTATTAGCAGGTACCACATTGTCTGTAAGTCTGCTGAGCACCACTTCTGTATCTCTCTTGAGCTGCGCAACATATACTATTGTGTTCTCATCAGCAACGTAAGAGTTTTCAGCATCGTAGAATGTGCGGTAGCCCGCCATATTCTGTGATGTGGTGAGGATGAGAGGTGCAGCAACAGTGTTTTCTACTGCCTCACCGAATCCTCCGCGTCCGTTAGCAGCACGAACAGTGTAGGTCTCGCCATCTTCTACAGCATAGGATGTTTCAGAGGTCAATGCCACGAACTCTCCATTCTTTTCAATGAGATATGCATCAGAAGAACCTTCCCATGTAAGTGTGTTTCCATTAAGCACCACATTGCTTACTTCTGCCTGAGCAGTATATTGAGTCGGATTCCAATCTCCATACATAGCATCCATGTCAGAATAAATAGCAGCCTCCTCTGCTGTCAGGACTGGATTATTGCTGTGGGTACTTGCAAATGTTGTCTTTCTACCTGAGAGACTAATGGCATTACCATTGGCATCTACAGAGTTGTACTCAGCGAAACGCGCAGGCCAACCGCCACTCATCTCATTCCATCCAATAGCAGAAGGTGCTACGTTCATCTTCGTATCAATGAACACCGCTACAGGAGTGCCACTACCCCATGGACGGCCAAGAGTGTAATTGCCATTAACATCTGATTCGTCACCGTTTATAACACAATCTTTGAATACCCAACCTATATTTGCAGGTTTTGAAGGCACAGCAGCATAGCCACCTTTCAACTGTCGTAACTCCACGCCGTTAAAGTATATATCACCTTTTCCACAAAGATAATCCGTACGACCACGTACTACACCGCCCTCAAAATAATAAAGGCCATTATCTTTATTTGAAGTCCACGTATCCTGATAACCGTGCAAACATACGTTTTTGTAGATGTTCTTGGTACCCTTGTCCTGTATGGCGATGTCACGACCATAGGCGTCTGCCATACCTGTTGAGACCGTCAAGTCCTGCCAGTACAGACCGCTTACCACACCATCAATCTGAATAACATCACTTTGTCCTATACCTTCATATATATTTGCGTTACCATATTGACCAGCAAAAACATATTCATTCGTATTTGGCTCAATGTTTGTTATAACTGCTCCATCACGGCTTTGTCCGATGAAAGAAACATTGCTTACTTTCAAATACGTTATAGGGTCATACGCATCACCTTCCCAAAGAATCTCACCTGTACCCGTGTGTGTGTGTTTATAGTGTCTTGCTGCGCCTCGAGGTAACGTATATGTACCATTCTTCAAGAATATCTTAGCACCAGTTGTTGATGTCTCCTCTAAATATTCTATCACGTTAGCAAGCTCAAGACCATTATTTGGCATATAATATCCAGCCGTGGTAGTTGGCTTATCCATATATACGGCATAGTATGTCTCATCACCCGCGGGTATTGTAGAAGCCGTAGCCTTACCTCCTGAGCCATCGGTTTCGATATACCAACCACGGAAGCGCTTAGTTGCTGTATCATAATCAGGTATAGCTGGAAGACTGCCGAGAGTTGTTCCCTCATAAACCTGTGTGGTCTTAACCAACTCTGAACCATTATAGTATTTTATGGCATAAAGCTCTGGTACAGTCTCCACCGCCTCTACTGCTATGTATGGACAATATGCCATGCCTGAAATAGTAAGGGTGGTAGCGTCGCCTTCGTAGTAAAGCACGGCTACATTTGAATGATTATTCTTCCAGCAATCCTTCACAGGAGTTGTTGAAGCTACGGTTTGATTATCAGCATTCTTTACTGTAATTACGTTGCCGCTGTAAGTACACTCACCCACAGATATCTTGACGTTTCCTGATACTTTTGTAGTAACAG
>CAMNCV010000016.1 GCA_946534585.1 uncultured Prevotellaceae bacterium | reverse complement strand
GCCTACACAGTCTGGGTTGATGGTCTTCTTATATGCCATAGTGTAACAGTTCACTGTACCTACGCTGACAGTATCATCCAACTCATTACCATCGAGGAAACTGTCATTGGCACCACTGGTGACATTGTTGGTATCCCATGTATAGTTGAAGCGATAGGTCTTTTCTGTCTCACCTGTCGTAGCATACACTACATAACCGCAACCAGCCCTAAGGTATTCAACCTTCTTCATGTGTATAGTGGTACCATCGATTTTTGCCTGTGCGGCATAGACAGAAATCTTGCCATTTCCAAATGTGCCGTCCTCGTTTATACTCTTTGTAGGAACCTTAGCGTTATGAGCAAGACAGATAGTGCTCCAGCCCTTCCAATCGTCGCTGGTGTCACCAGTCTCAGCCAAGTGTTCCTTGTGAACGACCTTGAGGTCATACCATCCAAGCTTCTTGTACTTAATGGTATTAGAAGGCTTGCCAAGACCACCACGCTCGTTGGCTGCACGTACATAGAATATCATACCGTCAGCATTAGCCGAGTCTCGCGGCATGTAAACCTCATTCTGACAGATGTCAAAGAACTCGAAGTTACCTGTCTCTGTATTCTGGCGGAAGATGAAGTAGCAGATAGCCTGCTTGTTACCATTCCATGTAATACCCGCATCGGACTGTGTAAGTACAACACCGTCAAGATCTACCTGCTTGGTGTACTCGCGTGGGTCATAGGCTGCGGTGTTACCAAACATATTCTCTATGGTGTATTCTGCAGCCTGAGTTGCTGTGAGCACATAGTCATCTGAACCCTCACCAGGCGTGAATGGTGACAATGAGCGTGATGACAGATCCATTGTCACTCCCATTGCCGTCTTGGAGCCATACTCATGGAAACGTAAAACATCATTTACGCCTCGGATATTAGTGAAGCCTCCGGCATCGGAAGATAAGTCAAACTTCATATTCAGCAACGTCTGAACTGGTGAGTTACGAATTCTAGTACCTAAATAGAACTTTCCTTCATTTTTTCCCCTTGCCGCTGAATTCTCCGCTGTGAACACACCATCCTTCAGTATATATCCCCAAGCCTGCGAAGCATAATGTTTCAGGCTTGACAAGCGAGCTTGACGTTTTGTATTATAACGCAATACCACGGTAGGATTCTGCCACCAAGCCTGTCCGTTTCCGAATATCGGATAAAGCATTCCCCACAACTGGCAGTCTTCATAGTAGCTGTCAGTCATCTGGTTCTCACCCGGGTCAGATACATACGTACCATCATGGGCCTTCAGTGTTACATACTTCGCTACTGTATGATAACCATTGTCATGAATTGATGGTGCACCAACTTTATCTTCTGTTTCATTGTTAACCAATCCCGCATCTGGCTGATTGCCCTGACTATTGCAGAATCGGTTCTCAAGGGTAAAGTCCTGCATATATGTTCCCTCTACATTATTACTGATAGTAAAGAGCGGAGAGAGTGACAGACCTGCTACTCTTGGCTCACTATATATCACTGTACTATCCTGGCTCTGACCAATGATAGAGATGTTATTACTTGTGATAACAGAGCGACCGTTATAGAATACTTTTTCAGGATAATCTGTCAGTGTGAGCGATAACGAACTGGTGAAGTTACCATTATCATCTTTACCACGCAGACCTACATTCTCACTTGAGGTGATAGGATTAATACCCCTCATGTTATACTGTCCGTCTGGCACGAAGATGCGATAGCGCTCTGTACCACCTGCAGCATTCGCCTTGGTTAGTCCATCCTCAAGAGTACCATAGTCAATAACTTTCTGTTTCTTGATGTTGGCTATAACATCATCTGGTACTATCTGCACAGTATCACTGACTGCCTGAGTAGCGCTATTCCAATTTACCTTGTGCGTTACGATGTAGTTAAACAGTTTCTTAGCTAACGTAGATGATGCTGAGGTAGTGAACGATACTGATATAGCGGAGCCGTACTTCACACCGTTGATATTCTCAAAGGTGTTAGCTGGTATAGTGAAGGTATATGCCGTATCTGGTGTCAATGACCAGTAGCACAAAGATATCACACTATCCTTGACACTCGCCGTGAGTTCGTTAGAGTCTATAACAACATTCCGGGCAACCATATTTTGGTTAAAGTCCAGTGTAATAACTCCGGAGGTGTTCTGGGCACCGCTGACACTACCGTTTTCTGCGGCCACGCCGTTGACTGAAACAGCCTTCAACGTTGGAGCTGAGGTCTGACCTGTTACATTATAGTTAACACTGAAGGTTCTCAATGTAACATAATTGTCCTTAGCGACCATTAACTGAAGTTTCAACACCGCTACAGGATTCTGCAACGTAGCAGGTGTAACAACTACAGAGGCTTTGTCTGCATCAGCTGCTGCCACCAATGGTTCCGCAGTAATTGCAGGTAACTTACCTGTCGCCTCATCAATATCATTGACAGTACAGCTATAAGTATATGTACCAGACCCATTTAAGGCTGTGAGCTGCTCTGTATTAAGAGAGGTGCCATCAATCGTAACAGAGGCAAGCTTTCTGTCCTTGGTTATCTTTTTATATGTAACACTAATACTCTGAACAGTAGCCGCAGTGTTGAACGTTATCGTCTGCGAGTTAGACGTCGTTGTTACATCCTTGGAAACAACCGCACCCGACAGTTTATTGTCACCGGCTATAGTTATGTCGCCGTTTTGGAATTGTGTCTCAGCTGAATTAACCTTAAAGACACAGTTAAACGTTGAGAGTGTCTGTATCGTTGCTTCTGCAGAAAGCTCAAGAAGTCCAGAGCTGTTTGTTCTGTAATAGACACCGTTTTTCCTTGTAGAGAAATAACACTGGACATCAATGGTGTTGTCATTATCAATAGGCAACTGAGCCACCATTCTACCATTAGAATTAGAGAAATTAAAATTCATATGGTTTATGTTCCATGTCACCGTCTTGCCTGCCGCATCCTCTATGTCATAAACGGTCTTACTGTTCAACGTGAATACCGGCATGAGCAAGAGATCATTGGCAACCTCATACGACCTGCCAAACTGATAATGCGTGGCACCAGGTATATCTACGCTATCAGCACTGATATAGTACTGCAACGTGTAACCCTCCTTATAGAGGTTATAGTTGCTTTGTGGCATATCAAACGTCTCACCTATCTCTACCGTCTGTACTGGCAAGGCGTCACCTGCTGCCTCGGCAGACATGAAGTTAATGGTATAAGACTGACGCGGACCAAAGACTGCCTGTATCTCATAGTGATGCTTCAGCGTCAGCTCCAGTGTGTCTTTATTTATCTTAGTATATGGTATACCACTAATTTCTGTAGGCTCTGACTTGTCAAAGACTGACGAATCAGCGTCAGAGGCTCTCTGATATGTGCCGTTAGGGAAGAACTTAGCTCCCTCTGAGTCTATCCAATACTTCAGCTCATAGTACCTGTTACGAGTTGCAACAAGTGTTACACTGGTATTCTTATTGAAGCCTATGCCCAAGTCGGACACCTTGCCATGGTCGTTCTCGTTGTTGGTACTACGTACATCCACTGTGCCCATCATCTCATTATTTGATGATAACTTGAGATAGGTAATCTCTGTATCATCATAATGAGCAGAGAGATAACGATAGAAAGCATAGTCTAAGTCACCAATGACGAGCTCTGCCACTGACTCTGTATTTCTTATCGTCCATGTGTAAAGGTATGCATCACCATCCATCGGGATGTTCTCTTGATAAACGTTGTCCGGGGCATTACCGTTAATCTTTGTGCCACCTGTTCCCGGAATTATCGGCTTATACGTTGCCAAAGTAATCTTAGCGCCGTATGCTGCCGGGATATTTATCTTAACACCGTTACTGATGGAAGCCCAGTTTTCATCATTCTCATTGGTAAAGGCTGCCGTGGCAAATGAACTGTTGGTATTGGTAACACCGCTACCATCTATCTCTATAGCTACATCTACCGTGTCTCTATATTCCTGTGTGGCACCATCCGTATGTGTCATAAGGGTATTAGTAGCTAAGAAACACTTTTTTCCTGCTGCCAGTGTCAACGGATGACAATACTCTGAATGACGGAAGTCCCACTTAACATCGAAACCAGACTTACGATTTTCCAAAGGAAGTGCTGAACCACCTTTATTCTGCATGAAGACTGGTGTCAGTGTATATGTCTTACCATTTTCTGTTTCTGCCAGATTAGAACCATTATTATACTTCTTTCCATTCTGATCCTGCCAGTACATAAGGGTATAAGCCGGACCATGATCAATGAAACCTGCATAGTATGGATATATGCCCGGTGTGAAGATAGAATTAGACACTATAGGTGTCTTGAAGTTCTCGGTGTTGTAACCTAAGGCTAACGCACTCTCCATATCGAATGAGTAGCTATCATTTACCCTTGCTCCTTTTTTATCATAGAATATCGGATGCTGCACATCATAGTTGACAGTGACGGTCTTACCCTGTTCGAATACTGCCCAATACTCATTCGATTCCGTGTTTATGGTAACATTGATAACTGCATCGAGCTGGTTGATGAATTCTTTATTAGCAATGTTGACATGCGATGTTGCCCATGCTGAGAAACCATAGCCACTACCGGCCTTTGCCTCCAGCGTAACTGTGGCATTCTCTGTATATTCATAACCTTCTGTAACCGGGGTAACTACTATCTTACCAGATTTTGAAGGATATACACCGAAGTTGAGTTTATAGGTTTTCATATCGGTCAGCAAACTATCCACATCTGACTTGTTCTTGTTTGGTGCTACAGCAATAGCCTTGATAGTACAGTTGCTTATGAGAGGAACTGCTGCTCCCGGATACTTCTTAGTACTTGCGGCACCCACTACAGGGTCTGTGCCGTCTATGGTATAATAGAACTCTTCACTTGGATCACCTTCTGAATTGTTTACATCTGCTGATGGTTTGAGAGTGAACGATGACGTACCTTTATCAAGCTTAATAACAGGCTTATTGGCATCAGGAGTGAACGTCACCTTATAGATACGCAGACTCTGCTCACCTGTAGTAAGTCCTGTGGTATGAGCCGTTATGAGTACATCACCTGCTGACACAGGGATTGACGTAGCGGTCACCGGGGTAACATCGGTTGCTGTGAAGGCAGTGTTCTCACCGTTAACAGCAAGCGTGATATTGTTTGCACTTGAAGCAGAGAACACCACATCTATTGTACCCTTACACTTGGTCTTGAAGTACAATTCCTTACCGTCAAAACACTTACTTGTATTATTAGCATAGTATGTACCAGCACCAGCCAAGTTAGCAGCCGTGACGCCTTCCGGCCATGACTGTCCGTCAGACAACTTTATATCCCTGAAAGACACATATACATTCTGTACAACATCATTCTCTACAAGTTGAATGGTTGACGACGCACCGCTCCAATCCCACACGGTCTTTGTGCTTACTTCAGTCACAGGTGTAGAGCCAGTGGAGTCTGAGGTGCGACCATAGAAGACCTTAACGGCAACCTGTGTATCCTCGCTATAGACGAAGGTGAGTACGGTGCTGTCCTTTGCCAGCACGGTGGTACCGCTATATGTCACGAGTATCTGCTGAGACAGATTACCATTGCTGTCTACCGTATATGTGTCAGAGTCAACAGTGATGTTTGCCCCCTTGTCATCCTTCTTCAAAGTGACGGTGCTGCCGGGCTCGAGGTTATTACCTGTGAGAGTAATCACAGCAGACTTGCGTGCAGCCTTAGCATTCTCTATGAGTACATCATAGGACGTTGCATTAGTAGCTAACATCTCTGGCAAAGGATATACTATCTTTATATTCTTTATGTAGTTGTTTCCTACATTAAGCGTTATCTCGTTCTCACGTCCAGTGTATATATAAGCATACTTAACAGCTCCCTGAGCACCATAAACAGCATCATAAGCAATGTTAGTGCCGTTGATGGTTATGCCTTGCTCATTGCGTACTGTCACCTCCACTCTCGCATTCTTAACCACAGGCAAGGTGAAATCACCATTATTAGCTGCCATCCAACCTTCTGCGGCATATATGGCATTAGCCTGGTTGTCACCCTTGGTCATCTTGATGCCCACGTCAATGGTATCATTGCTAATAATAACCTGTTGAACATTGGCTGACGCATTGTTATTATATTCTGCGGAGCCGTTAAGAGTAACAAACTGCCATGTCAAGCCCATCTCGTCAGTACGCTTCTGCAAAGATACATTGTCAGCATTCTTCGTAAAGACAGGATGGAGGGTAACATCATTTTGAGGAACATAGTCCTTACCTATAGCTGTAGTTGTCGGACCATCTGACCATCCTGTAAGGGTATAGCCATCCTTTATCAACGTCTGGTTCTTAGGCATAGTGACAGGCAGACCACTTTGTACTTTTACAGTTTTAGGTGTCTCACCATAAGCATCTGCATCATCATTTACAAATCTGACATTCAGATAGAATCCTACAGCTGCTGGCGAAGAAGGAGTAATAGCTCCCGTTGCTGTATTGCTTACAAGACAATAGTAATATGCTGACTTATTAACCTTCTCAATAGTATAATCAGCACTTGTAGCTCCTACTATAGCCGTACCACCCTTATTGCTGTTAGAAGTATTAGAATACCATTGATATGCCAAATTATGACCTTCCATTTGAGCACTCAGCTCAGCCTCTACGGACAGCGTCAAAGCTTCATTTTTGTCAACCACATAGGTTTCCTCAAGATCCTTTGTGATGATAGGCTGATACTTTGTAGGCAACCTGATGGAATGAACCTGACCCCAACGCTCTACCGACATTATAACCATACCGTCACTCAGAGCTACAATTTCTGTCTCTGTTT
>CAMNCV010000015.1 GCA_946534585.1 uncultured Prevotellaceae bacterium | reverse complement strand
GCTGTATTGCTCGAGCATATACGGCGAGGGTGATTTGTAGTTATTCATTTCGTTTATGGTGTTTGCCGATACCAGCATTAAGATGAGTAAAGACAATCTCCCCGCTTTTTTGTATCCCTATATCGTATATGTTTAACTTGGTGGTTCTATTTGATGGGAGACATTAGTAATTGCCTTTAGTATTTTCAACAATTATGGAAAGACAAAAAAGATTTTTCTTTATGTCGTTGGCAAGTATGCTGTTAGCTGGTGGCATCATATCTTCATGCGGAACCAGCTCTGATGATTTGGCAAACAATGGAAACGGCATTGATGGTATCGTTGACCGTAACGACGACAATGGTACAGGTGTGGGCAATACCGGCGGAGACGGCAAGACATTAATCGAGGACTCTAAAGAGAAGAAATTCATTGAGGAAACAGGACAGGTGCTGAGTAGCTATCTCAATGCTGCGGAGACAGAACAGTTGACCGAGGTTTACAAGGAAATTACAAAATTGGATAAGGGTGAACTTGATGACTTGGCTGACCTACTTTTTGAGGAAACGGCAATCACACGTGCTTACAGCGAAGTTATAAATTACCACAACGTGATTGTGTCTGCTACTAATGTTAAAGGTAAGTACACAGCATCATACGGTGGAAAATGGAAAAAAATTGCGGAAAGCGACAATCTCATCATGGAATATACAGACTCACACAATGCAGTGTGGTTGCTAACTGCCAGTGCACAGGGTAAAATGGGGCGCGTATATACAGACATAAGGAAGGAAAGCTATACTTATTCGCAAACTGTACAAGGTGACTATATCACCACATACGATAAGCGTTACTATATCATTGAGGTCCCTAAAGTCTCCAACGTATTGTTGACACGTAACGGAGAGGAGAAAGTGAAGTGTCAGGTTAATATCACCGCTATGAATAATACTGGTGAGAATTATAACCCCACGCCACTGAGCAGCACAGAGGGGAACGCACTTGTGCGAATTACTCCACAAAGTGACAAAGAAACTATTGTAAGTACTCAATTCTGCTATATGCCGAATAAAGACGGAGGTGTATATGCAAACACTACCGTACAGAAAAATGGCAAGATAATTATAAAAGAAAAGTTCAGAGGCTCCGCAACCACAACGTCAAACGAACCTCTGATAGGAAATGCACAAAACTGGGACAGGTTTAATGAAAATGTAAAGACAAGCAATGCCGAGGGGACTGTCGAGGTAGACATACTGGGCCGTTTGCAAGTACACATAACGGTAAATGAGGCAAGACCTATATTTGAGGCGATTGATGAGGCAAAAGACTATAGAGAAGATGAAACGATAGTAAAAAACTGTGCTACAAAGATGAACAACTATACAAACGGTTATCTGACCAACAACGGAGGTGACGCACACCAGGCAATACTTAAATTTGGAATAAAGCCCTCAAGCAAAAGCGTGTATATGTACAACTCAGATACCTATACAGACTACTACACGTATGACATTACGCCTATATTACAGTTCCATGACGGAAGCTCATACTTAGTGGAGGACTATTTCAGTGAAACAACTTTCCAAAATGTTTATGATAAAATCGAAACATTCCTAAGGAACGTAGAGAACCAGCTGAAGTGAAAATACTAATAATGATACTGCTGACGACAGCAACTGCTGTTATATATGCACAGACGGAACCGGGCACGGTAAGGCTCGATTCCGTCGTTGTGCATGGAAACAGCAGTGCAGGCAGTCTGCGTACTTCATCTGACGGCTCTATACTGTGGGATATGCAGATGATGAAGAGCCTTCCGAAAATCCTCGGAGACGCCGACCCGCTTCACCACCTGCAGCAGATGCCAGGCATAAGCACCAACGGAGAATATGACGCCGGGCTGCATATAGCTGGATTTGACAATCAACATAACCGCCTGAGTATAGACGGCACACCGTTGTATGGGGTGTCACACTTGCTGGGACTGTTTTCCATTTTCAACGCCAGCCACTTCAAGACCATGCGTTTCAGCAAAACCATCGCCACTGCCGAGTCGCCAAACATGCTTGGCGGCGAGGTGGATATGCTGACTCATGCCACACGCAGTGACAGTATAACCGGCGAGGGAGCGATAGGTCCCATATCATCGCAGGCTACGGTAAGAATACCCACGACACAGAGTTCTCAGCTGACATTATCGTTTCGCGCCTCTTACCTGAACCTGCTTTACGGCTCTTTCCTAAAGAATAATGAGCAATCAATGAGATACTCATTTTATGATGCCAACATCACGTGGCGCAATAAGATGGACGAAAGTAACTCTTTGGTTATAAACCTCTATGCTGGCAATGATAATGCGTCTATGGATATGACAGACATGCAGACTGAAATAGATATGCAGTGGGGAAACTTTATGACTGCCGCCAAGTGGATACATGTATCCGAGTATTTCACACTTGTGAACAACACATATTTTACCCGTTACCACAACAATAGCCGGCTTGTCATGCCCGACTTGTCAGTATTTTTGCCTGCATCAATCGCCGAAGTGGGAAACAAACTTAACATAAGCGGCAACAACTGGACTGCCGGGATTGATGCCTCAGCATACTGGATACAACCTCACATGCCAGAGGTCAGGACATCATACGAAGAGTTACACCGTGGCAAAGTTACGACCTCCGCCTATGAGATCTCTGCATATGCAGGTCGTAATTACGCCATATCAGGCACACTGTCTGCTGAGGGTGGATTGCGTGGCACATTGTATCATTGCAGTAGCTCTACCTGGATACACTTGTCACCGTCGCTTTCCATAAAGTGGAAACTGTCACATAATACAGACATTTCCCTCGGATGGTCCCTGCGCCATCAATACCTGCACCAAACGGGTTTGTCAACAATTAATACCCCGATGGAGTATTTCGTGAGCAGCGGAATGTATAACATTAAGCCACAGTCAGCGCATGGCATATCACTGATGATTCGTCAGTCGCTTCTTCATAATCGATATACCATTACCCTTGAGGCCTATAACCGATATGTCAGCGAGCAAACAGAGTATTCAGGCGATATATACAGTTACTTAGACGCAGACTATAGCCTGTCAGACCTGCTTCACATGGGCAAAGGACACAACTACGGCATCAGTCTGTTGCTTACAAAAAACAAAGGCAGGGTAAGAGGTTGGATAGGCTATACCTTGAGCCGCGCGCAGAGAACGTACAACACAACCTATTTGAACGGAACTTTTCCTTCATCACATGACCGAACACACGAGTTGAACGCCGTGGTCACTGCGAGTCTCGGCAGAAGATGGGATGTGGGGCTGACACTGGTGTATGCTACCGGCACGCCGTTCACCGCTCCGAAGCATTACTATCTGCTCGGACAGAGGCTGATGGCAGAGTTTGCGGAACACAACGCCAACAGGCTTCGCCCGGTTTTCAGGACTGATGTCTCAATAAACTATCATCTGCGCCCTACACGCTACATAAATAATCATGGCATTAACCTTTCCATATACAATATGACAGCGCATGAGAATGACATATTCTACTATATGCATTGGAATGAAGAAGAGTTCAGATATACAAGAATGCGGTTTGTAGTGAGGGTAATGCCGTCTATAAGCTATTATATGAAATTCTAATGAAACAAAAGTATTCTCTTTTCTGCTTTGTGATTGTAGCACTGTTGATAACTTGCTCTGATGACAATTACATTAATGACGACGTTCCCTCGCAACTCGTTGTAGAGGGGTGGATAGCAAGCGGACAATACCCGGTAGTGATGGTAACCACCACCCTGCAACCAAGTATGGAAACGAATAAAGTCAGTTCCCTGTCAGGGCATATACTGCACTGGGCGCGTGTAGCAATAGACGACGGAGAGCGTGAGGTGGTTCTTACAGGCATGAGAAACAACAATTACCTACCTCCGTACATATATACTACTACGGATATCAGGGGTGAGCCTGGACGCACTTATCGCCTTACCGTAAAGCAAGAAGAATACTATGCTGAGGCGATGACCACTATTCCAGAACCTGTGACGATAGACAACATAGAGCAAAGAAAAATCTCAAATGACGAGAAACTACGAAATCTATTTGTTAACTTCTCCAACCCGCAAGATTCAGAACATTACTATGGTATATTCTATAAATGTGGTACAGACGCAGAGCAGTTTACCATGAGTGCCCTTGGCATATTCCAGGTTAATCCAGAGAAAAAGCGGGTGAGCCATGCCTGCTCCAGGGTGTCTTCATTGAGAGACGGTAAAGATATTTCGTCTTTTTTCAGCGTAGGCGACACTGTATGCTTACGACTTGCCACAATGGATCGTGTATCATACGATTTCTGGACAGGCTACCAGTCCAGCATGTCACAATCAGGTAATTTCTTCGTGCCGTACACGCAGAACATCCATTCAAACATCTCCGGCGGCTACGGCTATTGGTGCGGCTACGGCATCAGTGACAAATGGGTGATAGTAGAATAGATTGAATTGGTATATTTTTCGGTTTTACAGAAAACTCATTGTGAGCGAGTGAAACGAAGCGTATGGACTAACAGCCTACAAAGGGGACCGGCTCGCATAGAGGGGGCTTAAATCGCTAAATACGAGGTGGGACATTTTGCGGAAATGCCTTATCGTGCCTTTTGGAGGTGCAGGATGGTGTTTTTTGGTGTAAAAGCTATGCTTTTACATAGTGATATGATAGCTTTTGCTG
>CAMNCV010000014.1 GCA_946534585.1 uncultured Prevotellaceae bacterium | reverse complement strand
AAAGAAATTGGTTGACCTGCGTTTTCCTTAGTTAATGTTATCTCTTGCAGTGAAGAACGGTGGCCCTGTTGACGGCACTCAATAAGATAGGTGCCATAGCTTAATTCTCCCGTAAATGTGCGTGTACCACACTTCTGATCATTAATCCATATTTCGGCATCGGCATCTACACTCATAGTAACCGAAGCAAAAGCCGGTTCTAGGCTCACGGATACGGAATGCTTGTTTTGAGGGTCGTTAACTGTAACCTTTCCAGACATTGGATTATAATGCGGTGCACGAACCGTATAATCGTATGTCCCGAACGGTAGTCGCACAGATGCTCCACCATCAATGATGTCAAGCATCTGTCCGTTAATCTCTACCGAACCTTTTGAGGGCGACACCTTGAAAACCACATACTGCGATGTGACTGCCCTATGTACCGTAGTCTGTACCTGACCTGCAACAAGTCGCATACGGTAAGTACGAGCTTTTACTATTGAAGTAGGGAAGGTATAGTCACACATTCCGAGTTGCGGATGGTTGATGGTGACTCGCCTTACTCCATGCGGTACGTAAAGCCATATCTCGCCAGGTTTCTGTATTATCTCAACCACCCCAAGAGAACCTACATCAAAGGTTAATCCTGTGGCGGTAGTGAATATCTTTATCAAGGCACACTTCTCACCATTCTGGTCATATTTTGTTGTTCCGTCAAGATTAGCAGTAAGGTCTGTCTCGTCAAGAGAGAAGTCTGCCACCGCCATATCTTGTGACCATGCGCCTGTTAAGCACACAAATAAAAGCTGAAATACGATAAGAGTTTTCTTCATATTATCAGATGCATTATGATTTATCAAAAGTCTCCAGGTCCGTACAGTCCGAAGTTTGGATCTTTCTCCGGTTGCCATGTACGCACCTTTATTATCGGCTTGTCAGGATCATTGATGTCAACCATAAGGAAGAGGTAGCCCTTGTCTCCATAATTGGTGGAGTAATAATCCTGAGCTATCTGAATAGCATAGAGTTCTCCGCCTTTTGCCAGTTTCACCACATCATTGTTTGCGAAACGTATGTTAATATACTCGTTACTATTGAAGCACATACGCAGTTTGTCGAGATATTGATCTTTGGTATAGCGGTTTTTCTTCAGTATCTTATTATTAGACACTGTGGCCATACCGGTCTCGGGGTTCTTTGTCATAGTAGAGGAACGCACCATATTACCCACTATGATTACCGCATCATCATCAAATATGGAGCGGATATAGTCAAGCCTTTTCAGTCCATATGCTGTCTTATAGTTTTCCAAGAAATTCATCAATGCCATACGGGCCGTCTCACTCCATACCCCCTTGTTGAGGATGTCGTCTGCAGCAGTATCGCCCAAACCGAAGGCAAGATTAGTGATTTTCTTGTCCTTGTCAAATGTGAACACTACGTCCTCCACAAACGATTTCCTCACGCCACTCTTAAAAGAAAAAGCCATCTGTACACCACGTCCTATGACATTATCACCATTCTGTAAGAAAGTACATGAGGGAGTGCCAACTACCCTTGCGCTGCCATATTGTATCAATCGTTGATATACTTCCCAACCATCGGTCGTAAAGAATTGACGAACCGAACCATAGTTCTTTGCCTGTATCGCTTTTATCACATTATCTATTATAGGCATATAGTCCGCACCATTGCTAACAGTCTTTGGAGCAGACAAAATAGCAGCTGCTGTATTGGAAAATGAGGTATGCACCTTTGATGTTGCCGCCTTTACTGCCTCAGACTCTCTATCTGTACTAACATTGACATAGGCATCTCTCATAGGAGTGCTCCTTACGACATTCAAGACAGACTCCAGTTCGCGGTCTATCATCGCCTGACCACGATATTCAAATTCATATTTTAACTGGAACGACTTGCTTTGGTTACCTGGGGCAAGTTCCAAAACTCCCCTGCCATCTTTTGCACTGTAGATGTTACTCCATGTCTGTCCATCAAAATACGTATAGTCAACACTGTTAACAGGCTTTCCTTTATATGTTATATACAGTTCTACTTCATCGCCACTGCGCTTGACGACCTTTGCATCCAAATCATCAAATACCGCATTCATCTTCTCTGGTATCCACGTAACCAAGAGTCTTTCTATACCAGTATTGTCTGTGTATTTTACAGTATTAGGATATTGCACGGACTTCAACAATGTCAAGGCCCAGTAATAGTTACGCAAGGCATCATCAGCCTTGCCCTTCTGTTCTGCTCTCTGAGCAGAAGATACAAGGTCTTTGACCTTTAATATGCGTGAGGCAAATATCTTATCTATTTCTGAACGTTTTATCCATCGTCCAACATGAGCATCAGGCTCATTGTGTATTATGAGTCGTTCTGTATTGGTAAGTGTGGCTTGTGCATAGGTGTTCACCGTTGATTGAAATTCTGACAATTCGTTTAACTCTCCGTTTCTTACAGAAGACTTGTCATCACTCTTTGTCGTTGATGATACATTGACGGCTATCTTGCTTATCAATGCGTTCAGGGCCTGTTTGTCAGCCTCGTCAATGGAATTACCCCATCCCTCACCATATAGGTACTCACGACTACTCTTCACACTCTCCCATGTCTGTGCAGACAGGGAGAATGTGAAAGATGTTAATAGTATTATAATTAAGGTTTGCCTCATGCTCTTGGTTTTTATTTTCCTTGTTCTGCCTCAAAGCCTTCGCGAATGAACTCGCTTACCTTTGTGGCATATTTCTGTGCGGCTTCACTCTCCTTCATTGCATTTTCATACGCACGTATGCGAGCCTTGGTTGCTGCATCCTCATTTATAATGAAATAAACCTGCATAGTTTTCTCCCCATTACCAAGGTCACGATAAATAGCATAAGACTCCTGCATCTCACCACGTATCTCTTTTTCTACCAAAGTCTCATACGCTGCATAGAAATGATCGAACTCTGCCGAAGTGTCATCGCCATTACTTGCCATATCGCTGACAACACGTCCTTTTACATGACTACCGGCATTGCGTGCGTATGTATTACAAGCATTGTTAATTGCAGCCTGGTGTCCAACGTTGTCAGACTTGTATTTTGCACAAATGCCTACAATCTCATAAGCATTTTCGCCAAGTGTCTCCAACTTGTCATAGTGTTTCAGCAACGCAACGTCAAGACTACGTGAAGAACCAAAGAGTTTCCAACCTTCCTTCTTGTATTGTTTCATTTTGGTCTTGTACTCTTTCTTAATAGCCTTTTGTAAAATCTTGTTTTGAGCATTCACACATGGCATCATCAGTGTCAGAGCCATAAAAAACATAATAAAACGCTTCATAGTTTTAAGATATTATTCTCGACAAGCCTCTCCCTGAGCAAAGTCATTGGTAGATATTAAGGGATACAAAAAAGCGGGGAGATTGTCCTTACTCATCTTAATGCTGGTATCGGCAAACACCATAAACGAAATGAATAACTACAAATCACCCTCGCCGTATATGCTCGAGCAATACAGC
>CAMNCV010000013.1 GCA_946534585.1 uncultured Prevotellaceae bacterium | reverse complement strand
TCAGTCTCCACCATACCCGGTGAGGCTATCAATCCCATGTTGCGCATGGTATCCTCGGGCGTCAGTCCGTTGATGCCATGCGCTTTGCTTATGGCTATGCCGTCCATTGCCAGTTCCACGGCGCGGTATGCGGCATCAACAGCCACCAGTCCCTTCAGAGCGCAGCCGTGGTTGCCGCCGTCACATATCATGCCCGTGATAGACGATGCCATGTTCTGTATCGTCAGTGTCAGTTCCCTCAGCCTGCCGCCCCTCAGCCATGCCAGCGCACATGCCATGCCCGTGCCGGCGGCTATGGCGCATCCGCAGAATGCCGACAGCCTGCCTGAATACTCCTTGATATACATACACACCAGGTAACTCAGTGCCGTCGCCCTCAGCAGTTGCTCATGGTTCAGTCCGCTCACCCTGTGGGCGGCATAGAGCGGCAGCGTGGCTATTATGCCGTGGGCACCGCTGCCCGTGATGCTCATGGCAGGCAGGGGCAGTCCCAGCACCCGCGCCTCTATGGCAGCGGTGCAGAGCAGTGCGGCGGTGGAGTGCTCGTCGGTGGATATAACCTGTGAGCCGTTCCTTGCGTACAGCTTATGTGCTATGGTGGTGCGGCGGCTCTTGATGGCGCTCTCGAAGAGTGCCATGTTAAGGTCATACGCCTTGCCTATGAACGCTATCTCGTCAACGGGTACGGTCCTGGCGTAGCTCAGCAGCTGGCGCAGCGTGTAGTGGTGAATGTTGACAGACGGGTGTATGGGCGTTGCTTTAGTCCGTCTCTCGTTGCTATATGCGCCCACCTCTTTTCCGTTATGCGTAATGCGCGTAATGTTGGTATGAGAGCCGCGTATGCTCACCGTGGCTGTATTCGGTGTCAGATGTCACAGTGGCAGTGATGCTAATCTCACTGCTTATGCCGTCCATCTCCACCCTTACCTTGCCCTCTCTCACCAGCTCGCGCGCCCGCAGATTGTCAGCCTGTCTTACACCGTCAAGACACTCCAGCCCTTTACTGGCATCGGCAGCCACATATCCCAGTGCGGCTATATGCTGGTTGCCCACCTCGTTGCTGTTGGGAATGCCACAGGTAAAGGCATTCTTGTACATACCGCTGTTGAGCGTCACGCTGATGTCTTTCAGCGTACCCTCCACATACTCCCTCGCCTTAGCCACTGCAAAGGCTATGGCTCCCGGTTCGGTGACACCCAGTGCCGGGCGCATGTCATCATATATAAGTCGTGTGAGTTTTCTCATTTGGTTGTTTGGCCTGTCGTTATATCGTTATCACGTTATGTCGTTATCACGATATTTCGTTATTTCGTTATCACGATATGTCGTTATTGCGTTATTGCGTTATATCGTTATTTCGTTATTTCGTTTACTCTCCCTCCCTCACAGGGAGGGTAGGAGAGCTGGGGACAGCCATCACACATACTGCCAATATCCAGGGATATAGCGCCGTGAGGAACACGTCGTTAGGCTGAATCTCTACCACGCATCCCGATGCCTCTATGCCCTTCATCAGCAGTAATGCCGCTCCGCCGTAGGGCAGTATGAAGGGGAAGGTGCAGATGCCCGCAGCAAGCAGTGTGGTGCGGCGGTAGGGATGCAGTCCGTGGCGCCTGCCTATGCTGTTTACAAACGGTGCTATGCATATATTGGCAATGGTGTTTACCGCCGCTATCAGTATGCCGGCAACCAGCACCAGCAGATACACTGTGACCTCGGCGCTCTTGTATGAGTGTATCACCTTCCTGTCAAGTGCCGCCGTCAGGGCAGCCATACACTTACCCTTGATGATGAGGCCCGACAGCGCCACCACTACCATCAGCAGCACACACACGCCCGTCATGCCTGTTATGCCGTCAACCACGGCGCCGCTCACCTTATTGTCGTTTACGCTCACAAGGTCGGCGAGGGTAAACAGTTGCAGTGACAATCCTATGATAACGGCAGCTGCCGTGCCTGCGGCTATAGACGTGAATATGCCCACCCTGCGCAGTGACAGTGCTATGATGATAAACGTGGGCAGCAGCATAGCCAGTCCGTCTGGCGATGACTGCACCACTGTAGTGTTACCGCTGTCCTTGCCTGCAAACCACAGACCTGCAAGCAGGAAAGCCACGATGGTTATCAATACTGCCGTGAGCACCACGGGCAGCCTTCTCTTTATGCTCTCGCCTATCTCTGCCGTCCTGCCGCTGTCGTCAAACTGCTGCGTGGCGGCGGCAATCACGGTAGTGTCAGACACAGGCGCTATGCTGTCGCCCAGTGCCGCACCCGAGAGTATGGCTCCGCCCAGCAACGCCGGGTTACATCCCACCGCCACGCCTGCCGGAAACAGCGTGAGGCTGATGGCGCTGATGGTGCCGAAGCCTGAGCCTGTAGATATAGCGAAGAGTCCGGAGAAGAGGAACACCGCCAGTGTGAACAGCGTGCCGCTGACGTTGAGTGCGCCTGCCGCCCATACCAGTCCGTCGGCTATGTGTCCTGCCTTCAGTATGTTGCCATACACTCCCACCAGGAGCCACAGCATCACGGCGGTCATGGCAGTCTTGCCGCCTGCATACTCAAAGATGGTGTGCCAATACTCCTCGTTGTCGCCGGCGAGCACTCCGCCGATAATGATAGCCGTGATGCCCACTGCCGTCAGCAGACTGATGTCTGTGGCATTGAAGAAAGACAGAGTGATGGCGCTGACCACGAAGAGTGCAAAGGGCAGGGCGGCGAGCCATCTGCTCCCTCCCTGACGTGAGTCTTCTGAAAAAAACGGTGTCATATTCCTTTTAGTTATATTGGTTTTATGCTCTACTTGAAAATCTCTCTATGTAAAAATACAAAGTTACGTCTTTTCCTTTTTATACACCATAGCCCTAACATGGTATTCCCATACCACATATATGGTAAGGGGGTAGGGGGGGGTGGTATGACAGAATATCACAAAAAATTTTGGAAGATTGATGATATTTTGTTAACTTTGCCATGAAACAGAATAAATAATAAGAAATGGAAACTGAAGTAACCTATAAGAAACGTTCGCGTGAGGAAGTATTGGCTTGGCTTGAGAGAGCACGTCAACGTAAAGCGGCATGGGAGGAAGAAACCTTGCGTGAGCTCAAGGCTATGGTGGAGGAAAGTCGTCGTGCCAAGGAGTCGCATTACTTTGATTTCTCTGTATAACACCATGAAAGAACTTGACCTTAATATTGTAAATGCTCATTCTGATTATCGGGTTTGGTTAAGCCCGAAGGGAAAGTATGTGTTTAAGACTGACCATGACATTCTTTATGCCGTAGATTTTGAATTAGACTCTAATCCTTATTATATAGCATATTGGTTCAATCTGGCAAATCCAGAACATCAGAAATCTCCGAATGATGTAAAAATTGCACAGACTATAATATGTATCATTGAGGAGTTTTTCAGACAGAACCCCGAGATATTACTCTATATGTGTAGTACAGACGGGGGACAACAGGCTCAGCGTGCAAGGTTGTTTCTTCGTTGGTTCAATGGTTATGAGCAACAGCAGAAATATTTTATTAAAACTTCAGAAGTGAAGGGAGAGGAACTTACGGAATATGTGGCGCTGATTATTCAACGTTCACATCCTAAACTGGAAGAGATTGTTCAGCGTTTTGATGAGGAAACAGGTATGTTTAATGAACTAAAACCTTAAACATTGATATTATCAAGAAAGATAATGTTTTTGTTATAATTTACATCCCCTTGGGTAATAGCTATGTTTTCAGGTTGTAAAAGCTATGTTTTCACAAGGTAAAGTGGATAGTTTTTGCCTTACTCTTATATCCCCTTGTTTGTTACTGTTGTAACCGCATCGTAACACTTTTTTCTTGCTTAGTACAAAGATAATTTGTAACTTTGCACACGAAAACGAAGACGAAGACCTATTACACAGATGGCTCT
>CAMNCV010000012.1 GCA_946534585.1 uncultured Prevotellaceae bacterium | reverse complement strand
TGCAGCCCGGAGATGATAAGGCCCTGACCGTAGGACAGGAGGTGGATCTGCTGATATGGCAGAAGACCGACCTGGGCTTTAAGGTTATTATTGACAACCGCTACGGCGGATTGCTTTATGACACTCAGGTGTTCCGTTCTCTGCACACCGGCGACCGCGTGAAGGGTTTTATATCACAGCTACGTAAGGACGGTAAGATTGACTGTGCACTGCAGAAGAGCGGCAGACAACATACAGAGGATTTCTCTGCACGTCTCCTGAGATACCTTGAGACGCAAGGAGGCCGCTGCCGCCTTGGTGACAAGAGCGACGCCGCTGATATTCAGGAGCAGTTTGGAGTCAGCAAGAGGACCTACAAGCAGGCCGTGGGCGACCTCTACAAGAAGAGACTGATAAAAATTACCGACAACGGCATTGAGCTGATATAAATAAAGTCTCCCCCTCAAGCCCTCCTACCCCACCTAAATGGTGAAGCATTTGCAAGAGCTACAAAAAGGCAAACACGACACAGAGAACAGACAGGAGCAGATATATTTCATCCCTTGAGAGACATGAGACAGAAACATAATAAGGCTGTGTCCACAAACAAACGCGAAACAGAAACAACAAAAGCAGCGATGTAATTACTCACATCGCTGCTTTTGTTATATATAATGAAATATTATAACTCATATTACCATTATTCATCATACCCATCATCAAACCAAGAACCACCCCAAGCTTTGGCTTCAATATCATCTGAGTTACCGACCTCATCATCACCTGGTGTATTTTCACCACCGCTAACCATGATAATGCTTTCCAAATACATATCTACTTCTTCTATTTCTGGGACAATGTATGTTCTTTTTTCCATCTTGACTTTAATTAGTTTTCTCATCAATCCTTTTACACCAACACAAAGTTACACATATTTTATGTTATATAAAAAGATTTTCTGATATTTTTACATTTATTAACCTCCATAAGAAATCTTTCTTACCTCTGCAAGTATTTCTTACCACTTTCGTCTATAACTATGCCCTTATAGCTGTCATCGACTTCCTGACCTGCAAGGTTAACCCTGCGCGACGGCCGCTTAGTCGTACCATCCTCCTGAACATCATCGATAGCCGTGATGTATTCATCATCAATGAAGAAAGTGCGCTTCGCTCCAGCACTTGAACTGCCGTACTCAGAGACTATATATCCCTTACCCGCAGGTATCGTAACAGTTTTGGCCACCTTTGTCAGTTCACCATTCATAAGAGCATAGACAATCGAATCACCCGCGGTAGAACAGTCAAACGGCTCTGTACGTGAACCACGTATCAAATTCTCACACTCAAGTGACGTACAGTCTCCATACGGTATCTTATATGTACTGTCTTTCAGTTCCATGGTCTTGAAGAAGAATGCTGTACCAGCAGGAACCTGCTTAACGCTGCGCAGATGACAAGAATATGGAGATTCTGTCTCATAGTCTGCTACGAGTATCTGAACCTCTCCATAATAGTCTGTCACGTCAAGAGCGTGTTCACAGACGTATGAAGCATAGCCTGATGCAGCCGTCGTAATACTCTCAAAACCCAGATATTTGGATACTATATATGCTTTGCCTGCAGGAATGGTCACCGAAGGAGAAACCTTCAAAATCTCCCCACCCGAGAGGCAATAGACAACAGAATCGCCAACACTTGCGACATCAAAGTCCTCCGTTCTTGAACCGCGCATTATTGAGCCGCCCTCATAAGATACCGGCACATTGGCATAAGGCAGTTTGTATGTGGTGTTTGCCTTTCCCTTCATGAAGAAAGGTGCTCCGGCTGGCAACTGCACGACACGCACAAGATTAATGCCACTCGGTGACTCATAATTTGCGATATAAGCCTCCAACTCATCATATAAATCAGTCAAGTCAAGGTCGTGTTCACATACGTATGACGCATGACCACTCTCACTTGTAGTGACTTCCTCAAATCCTCGGTATTTTGATACAAGGTAAGCTTTGCCTGCAGGAATGACAAGAGTTTTTGCCGCCCTGACGAATTTACCACCACTCACGACATAGACAATACTGTCCGTGCCTGATACGGCAAACGATTCGTATGCGGAACCACGCAACAAGTTCTTTCTGTTCAACTCTACATTTGGACCGACAGGCACTGAATAGACAGCGTTAGGAGTTCCACTCAAAACTAAAGCAGTTCCTGCAGGTACCCTCGTCACCTCTGCCGTATGTATACTATTGTATTTCTCATTGTCAACAACCATAGCGGTAAGTTCGCCCTCTAATATTGTGAAATCTAACGGTTGCTTAGTCACCCATGTTGCATTGCCTGATGCTGCTATCTTGATATCCTCATAGCCTCTCCATGGTGAGATGATATACGCCTCACCCGCAGGTATAGACGTATTGTTTGGAGCTACTACCACCTCTCCCTCATCTGAGACAATATAAACGTAAGTGCTTACAAGCCCCGTGTAGTAGCCTATAGGGTTACTCTGTATAAGGTTATTATAAGGCAGGCTCTCACATGTACCTACAGGCACAGTATATGTTGTGTCAGCCACACCCTTGACAAAGAATGCAGTGTTGGCCGGTACCTCATAGACTCTCTTGAAGCATGGCTCTTTCAGTGTCACCGTGTCACATACCAACACCTCAAGACTCTCCATACCTGTAAAGTCAAGCGCTCTGCTTGTGACAAATGAACGCATACCTGATGAAGGTATAGTTATGTCAACTGCATCTACATGAACAGGCAACTTATATTGTGAGACAATATATGCCGTCCTCTCAGGAATGTGAGCCGTAGGATCAACATGCTTCAATACATCGCTGTTCTCTAACAGACCGTAAACATAGCAATCAACGGTGCTTACATCAAACTCCTCCGTCAATGAACCGCGGAAGAGGTTAGTACCTATCGTTACCTCACCATCATAGTATGGCACCTTATATGTATAGTTTGCCTTGGCTTTCTTAACAAGGAACGCTGTTCCAGCAGGCACCATGCCAACAGGTGACAGGACAACGCTGTCTGGGTTTACCTCGCTTGTAGCTATAAAGCCCTGAATTCCCGCTTCCGTGAAGTCTAACGCATGACTGCTAACATGCGTCGTGGCTCCAGCCGCATTGGTACGCAGTTCTTCAAAACCGCTGTACTTTGACACGTAATATGCCTCACCCGCAGATATTTTTGTCACTACGCTCTTATCCACTACCTCCACGTCACCCGTCAAGGTGTTAAGAGCATATACCGCTTTATCTGTATCTGCCGTGACAAACTCACTGGTTTCTGAGCCTTTGAACTTGTTATCACAAGTAATCGTAGCTACAGGAATCTCAGGAACATCATATGGGGCACCAGCAGTTCCCTCCAAAATTGCGCCGTTACCGGCTGGAACTTTTGTTATTTCCTTCAGATGGACACCCTCTGGATTCTCATACTCCAAGGCATACGCTTTCAGTCCGTCCACAGCCGAGATATCAAGAGCTTTCTCACTATATATTGACAGCCTGCCGCTTGCTGACATTGTATAGTGACGGAAAACGGTCTCATCAAGTGCTGAAATAATATAAGGTGTAAACGCAGGTATCGGCTGTGTCTTATCACTGACCTTCTCCATATTACCAGTCATGAGGTCAACCACATACACTGGCTTCTCTACATTACTGATATCTGTGGCAGTCGCACTATAAGTCAGCAGGTTGGTCAGCGTATCGGCACTACTAATCATCGGCATACTGTATGTGGTGTTTGGCTCACCCTTTATTAGCAAGACTTCTCCTGCCGGAGCATCTATCACTTCATCCCAAGTGAAGTTATTGCTGGTAGGCTCATCTATCACCACTTTCGCTACAAACGCATCTGGCATCTCAGAGAAGTCCAACGCATTGTTTGTAATATATGTGGCATAGCCATACTCATTGGTTGTCACCATTTCCTTATTGGACTGCACCTCGACAGACTTCACATAAGTGCCGTAAGGCAAGTAGAGGTAAAGGTTGTCGTCACTGTACATATGGTACACATATTCATACTTCGTTGATACACCAGACACAAGTTCTGCCGTCATTGAGCGCAGCTCAGGCTTCACTCCATTAGTTCTGACAAAGACATATTGTCCGCCAGTCAATCCTTGTATGCCTATGCCATCATACCTGCGGTTATTCTCAGTGTTTATTGCCTCATACTCGCTCTCTGACAAGTCGTCGCTTTCTGAGACAACCTCCACGACATTGCTCTTCAAACTGAGCAATCCGCCGTTGTTGCCGTCAAGTCTCTGCATATAGAACACGCTGTCAGTGGTCAGCGTCACTCTGCTGTCAATGCTTATATCCGTGTTTCCTACTTTCGTAATGCTGCGGAAGTCCTTGTCAGAATCAACAAACGCCACATCATCGCTCAACGTTAATGACATTTGCTCTGTGCCTGCACCCGAGGCTGCAATCTTACCAATAAAGTCCTCCTCCCAGACTGTATTCAGATTAGGATACGGTTCCGTCGCCCATGTAGCTCGGCCTATTGTATATCCTGTAGCCTCCATCTGGGTCCATACTGTATTTCCTTCAGTTACATACAGGGTATCTCCCAGGTTGTAGTTCATCTGTTCACCGCTTTCTCCATTCACGGAGTATAACCACGTATATTCCTGAGGCAACACACCTATTGACTCTAAGTTCGGGTCAATCGTAAAACGATAGCCCTTACCCGGCTCATACCCCAACTTGATAATCTGAGGACGGAACCTAGGCTGCGAGCCTGCACCAGTATCAAAGCTCACCACTTCCGTAGTATCCTCAAAGACGGCATTTACCGCGTAAGCATACAAGGTCTTGTATTCCGAAGTAATCTCTCCGTCATACTTTATCCACCCC
>CAMNCV010000011.1 GCA_946534585.1 uncultured Prevotellaceae bacterium | reverse complement strand
TATTTTTGTAAATATAAATAGAATCGGCAATATGATAAAACAGAAAACTATTTGTCTTAAACTTGACAAAACTTTGTTCTCAGAGCTTGAACGAGAAGTTTTTGTTTCTGGTATTAATCGTAATAAGTTAATTAATTATGCAGTGTATAAGTATATACGTGATAGAGATAATTATAGACAGTTTAAGGCTGGTTTTATCTCCGAAAAAGTATATACAAATAGATGTTTAGTTGAACCTAAATTTTGATTTTATGTGTTATCGCCCAGTAAAAATAAAAAACCCTCGTAAATTTTTACGTCCGTATATAGACAAAGAGTTTATTTATGTTCGTTGTAATCATTGCGAGGAATGCAGACAGGAAGCAGTAAATGATTGGTATGTACGTCTTGCGTATGAAGCTGACCATTACAAAGCCATTGGCGGTACTGTGTACTTTGTTACCTTTACATTTAACTCTATTATTGTTCCGAGGTTTGATTTTACACCGTATCAAAGTGTTTTTGAAAAGCATAACCTTTGCTATGACATTGTAAAGAAGAAGTGTTTTGACTTTACCCAGTTCAATGGACGAATGTGCTTTGACAAGTTGCAAGTTTTGTCATTTCTCAAGCATTTGCGTCAAGTTTTGCGAGACGAATATAATATAACGAATTTGAAGTATTTTATTGTCACTGAGCTCGGTACAGATAAGAACCACACACATCGTCCACACTATCATGTGTTGTTGTTTTCTCCTGTTCGTTTTAACAACCCAAATAAGTTTCTTGGCATTTGCAATTACTGTTGGTCTGACCGTATAAAGATCAATGATTATCCTGAATTGGTTGTACCTGATAAGTTACTTAATGAACAGTTTAGGCGTGGTTATTATTATCAGAATAATAACGTAATTGTTCGCCCAAAGAATGGATGTGCAAAAGTAACCTATCATCTTCGTCGTGGTTTTTGTTCTTGGTCTAAAGACCCAGTGACGAAAGAATTTCGCCCTGAATTAATTAATAACCTTGGTATAAAGTACCTGTTGAAGTATCTTCATAAAGATGACCTTTTTATGTCTGATATGTTCGCCCGTGATATTCAGGAGCAGCTTTCTTATCTGCCTTCCATTAAAGAGTTAGAAGAAGAGAAAGAACTTTTGCCTGATAAGGAAAAAGAAGAGATAAATACTATTATTGATGGTATTCATTACTTGAAAAACTCTCTCCCTTTTCATTTACAATCTACGAAGTTAGGCGAAAGCCTTTTGAATGAATACGGTAATATATTTAGTTTTGATGATATGGTTAACAACCGAAAAATAAAAGTTACATCAGATAAAGATGTGTATTTCATACCTCAGTATGTCTTGCGAAGATTGATGTATGAAAATGATTATGACTTTGAGGCATTCCAAATGGGTTCTTCTCCTCAGGCTGTGCAACTGTCTGAGCGAGGTTATAGAGTACTTAAAGAGCAGTATAAATTTAGACTTGAACAAAAGTTAGAGAATTACGAAAGGTATTTATCTCTTAAGTTTATATCTCGTTTTAATTCTTTGCCATACGAAAAGACGTCAAATATAAATGTTTCCAGATTGCGTGAACTTTTAGTAAAAAACAGAGAAATACTGCCTGTTTTTGATATTGTGTTACGTGGAGTACCTTGTAAAGTTTCTGGTCTTGAGGAGATTACGCAAGCGCAGTGTTTGCGTATTGCGCAGCGCATTTACAATCTAAAAATAGATACTTTTGGACTTAAGGAAGTAGATTTTAACCGCTGTACTGAGCTTGAGGCATTTCCCACTGCGCAGCCTTACGGTATTTTAACTTACTTTGAGAATTTGCCGTGTCTCGCTGAATGTGAGGAATTTATAAACGGTATAGACTTTATCAAAAAGTCCGTTCTTTCCGCATATTATGAGGAAAAAGGTAAGAAATATAAAGATAATGTATTGACGAAAAAGGCCAATACATCAATTATTTATAACTAAAACTTTATAACTATGTTCAAAAAAATTTCTCCTAATGTGCATTTATCACCGTCTGGTGGTGTTTGCCTTACTCGTGTTTTGCCCTCTTCGGATGGCTCAAATGGTATGCTGCTTGTCCGTGATAGTAGTAAGCAGTTTGAAAAGGAATATCCTCCCATAGAGGAGTTTGATTTGCAGCGTCAGAAAGATGCTGGAGTACCTCTCAAAGCTGTGTCAAGTACTGTTTTTGATTCTCAGAGATTAGATGCTAATCTTGAGCAGAAAATTGCACAGAAGATTACTGAAAAACCTAAAGTTGAAAAACCTAAAACAGATGAATAATTATGGCTAAGATTCCACGCATTTCCCTTGGTAGAAAAGAAAAAAGGTCTTTTTTCCCACTTGAGCATGATGTTAACACGACATCTGACTTTGGTTTCTGTCAACCAACAATTTGTAAATATGTCACCAAAGATACAAAGATTTCTCTTAAGTCTAAAACGTATATACGTTTGGCTCCTATGCCTGTACCTACTTTTGGTCGTATACAAGTACTTGAACATGCTGCGTTTGTTCCTATGACGGACGTTTTTGAGGCATTTGATTATCAACAGTCAAACAAAACTGTCTCTTCTGCTCTTCGGTCATATATACCAGTGACCACTGACTATTGTACTAATGGTTGGCTTTTATCAATCCTTTTTACAAAGTGTTACCAAATTGGTTACCTTTACGAGACTGACTTTAATAGATTTCTGAGTGAGTTACCTTTTCGTTTTAATTTTGTCTTTGATGCTGCTTTGTTCTCTGATTCTGTCGGAGGCGCTGCAAAGTATATACATGATATGTATGTTGATAAAAAGATACCTCGTTTTGTAGATATCTTGAATGATCCTGCATTATGGCGAAATATTTCTGATACGGATGCACAAAACATTGTATCTTGGGTTGCCCAGCTTATTTACAACGCTCAAAATATGGATAGTTCTTTTACCTATTTCCTTAATAAAGAGCTTTTGGATTCTCCCCGTCAAGATTCTGCGACAACTCCTCTTGTAAATAATATTGATGTTAATGGGTCTATTGCTGCCACTGGTTATAATTTGATACCTTTGCTTGCTTTTACATGGTTATCTGATTTGAGTTACAAGCGTTCTATTTGGGATGGTTCATCTTCAGGCTCCTTAGGTGTTTCTTTTTATCCTCTTTCGGCTTCTCGCCAGTTAGATGGTGCAACTTCTACAAATGTACGCCGACAGCCTGTTACAGATTCTCGTAACCAGTATATTTACGAGGCTATGGATATTCATTCTTCTGATATGACCTTTGTCATGAATTTACCTCATACTGTTGTTACTGGTTATGCTGGACAATTTGTTTATGTAGGTGCATATGCAACTCCAACTGGTAAACGATTGCTTAAGGCCCTAAACGGTTGTCGTATTACTTTTGGCCGTGAAAACAAAGTTTCTTTGCCTAAGTTGTTTGCATATTATAAGGTTTGGTTTGATAAGTATAACCCTGGACGTAATTTCCAGTGGCGTGATACTGCTTGCTACAAACTCATACATACCTATTATGATACAGGTTTGCCCAGTCAGGAGGTATATAGACAGTCTGATTCGGATATTTCTTATAATTTTCTTTCTCGCTCTATTATAGAGACTTTGCGCAAGAATGTTTTGGATTTCATTTCTGATATACCTCAATGTGTTTATGTGTCTGAGCTTGATAATGTTACTGTTGCTACTGATTCTCCTATTTTAGAGAATACTATTCCGAATAGTACGGATGTGGTAGACTATCAGATATATTCACCTACAACTTTATCTTCTGGTGCTGGTGATACTTTACAGCCGCCTTCTACTCGTTATGATACTGACCAGTTGTCAACAGATACTTCTAAACCGTATTATAATGCTGATTCCACTGTTAACGGTTTGTCGATTCGTTTTTTGAATACTCTTTATAAACTAGTAAACAAAAATTCTGTCCTTGGTTCAAAGGTAGACGATTATTTGCGTGCCCATGGTATTTCTAACGGTTTGCCAAAGACAAAAGTTATCGGTGATGATTCAATTTTTTGTAACGTCGATGAAGTATTTGCTACTATGAATAATGATTCAACCGTACTTGGTGAGTATGGCGGAAAAGCCATAGGCAGTACCGAAGACCCATCACGTAATAAGACTGCTCCAACTTTCCATTTTGAGACAGATAGTCATGGTTATATAATACAGTTATTATGTGCTGTCCCTCACGGTGGTTATGTGCAAGGCTCAGAGATAGACCCAGTCAGTCGTTATGACTTCTACCAGTCAGATTTTGACAGTCTTGGTATGGAGGCATTGCCACAGTCTTATGTTGTTGGTCGTCAGAACCTTTTTATGTCTCTTAGAAGTATTGACCGTGTTTTCGGCTTTGTACCACGTTATTTTCATCTTAAGACAATTAATAATTTGTCAAATGGTGGCTTTGCTTTTCATTCTGATCAATCGCAGTTCTTGCCGTATTCTTTGGATAAAATCTTCTCAACTGGTGATATTGATACTTTCCTTGGCTTCGCTGGTTATCCAGGTAGCGATAGGATGTTTAATCAGGACATACCTTGTGACGAAGAGTTACGTTATATAGGTCGTTATGAGCATTACGGTAACTTTAATCGTGTGTTTTATGATACTACAGGCACAACTGACAACTTTATAATCCATATTATACAGGATATGAAAATGTATGCGCCTATGCTGCCTATTGACAAGTCATTTGAGACGTATGATGAAGAAAGTGACGATAGTTCTGTAACCCTTGAACACGCATAGTTATGAGATACAAGTATTTATTAGTTCCTATGGGGTTAGACCCCCATAGGAACAAACCCCATATATGGAGTGCAATAGCCTCTGGAGCTGCTTCTCTTCTATCTAGTTTCGTTAATAATGAGATGCAGAAAGAGACAAACCAACAAATGATAGATAACCAGTGGCAGATGTTCCGAGCCCAGAACGAAAGACAAGACTATTTGAATGAAAATCAAGACTTGATAAAACGTAATAGTCTTAAACGTGCTGGTATGAATGTTAATGCTGAGTTTGGTGGTTATCCTAATCTTAACACAAATGCAGTTTCGCAGCCTCAACTTGGTGTTTCTCAGATTGATGGTGCGACCCTTGCTAATTTGATGCAGCAAGCTCCACTTATTGAAGCTCAGGCTCGCAAGTTGAATGCTGATGCAGAGAGTCAGGAGATACTTAATGAGCGTGAACACTCCATTGATAAAGGTTTGCGAAAATATGTACTTGATAATCTTAATACAGATAATATTGTTGGATTAGATGGTACTTTGTTAGATAATGTTGATGTACAAGGAAGTGCAAAAGGCATTAATGCCGGTACTTTTGAGGCTCAGAAGCGTATACGTGAGTACAAAAGTGAATTGCTGCAGCTTGATAAGAATGATGTTAAAAATGTACTTGACAAGCTTGTTTCTGATAAACAGTTAAAGGATAATAATGTTATTAAGGCACTTCAAAAGATGCCTTACTACGATTACCTTAAGTTATCTCGTGAGTGTGCTGTTCTTCTCAAGGAAAAAGACGTGCAATCTAATTTGGCAAAATATTATGAGGCTGCTGCTAAAAACCAGGACGCACAGGCTGAACTTTCACTTCTTGAAAAGGATATACAAGAAAATACAAATATTGCTGAGATAATACATAGGTACCTCGGTGATGGTCCTCTTTCTGATGCTGCGATGTTGCTTGTCACCATCTTTGGTGCTGTTACCGGCCAGATGCATTTCGGCTATAATCGTAGTAAGTCTAACAGTACTTCTAAATCTGAGAGTAACGTTACTTCTAACTCTCATAGTACATCTAATAATGTTTCTCATGTTCATACTTATAAGCATGACTAATTTATACCTATGTATTTTTTCATGTTGTTATCCGTCCGTCCGTGAGGATAGACGGATTTTTGATTTATGTCAATAAGAAAAAGTATATACTTTTTGCATATCTCATTAGAAATTAGTACCTTTGTAATACAATAATTAATTAATATATATGTAGTTATGGATAAAGATTTATTGAAAATTAAGATTGCTGAGTGTTTTGACGGTCGTGGATGTAAAATTGAGTTTGACCCTTTAGACCATTATGGATGGTTGAATATAATTTGTAGTTGCTGTATTTTCCCTGATGATATAAATAGATTGCGTGAATTATTGTATGTTTCTAACATTTCTGCTTCTATAGACTACAATTCTCCTTTGCCTATGCCTTTTATTGAGATTTCTTGCTGCTATAAAGATGTTATATCTTGATGGCGTATGCCCGATAAAAAAGCATTTACCTTTGTGCATTTTCGAGCCGGAGAAAATGCTGTTTGATACTTGTAGGACGTTGAGCGCGGTAATTATTGTAAGATGCCTAACTTAACGTCTTACTCGTGAGAAATGGCGAACCCGTTTCGCCTCCCATCTATAAGATAAAAATAAAAATAATTCGGCGCTTTAGCTTGTAGCCGTCCTTAAACTTGACTATCTTTGTACAGCCTACTTTTTAATAGTTGGCCATATATTAATATGCGAATGAGTAGCAAATTTCTAAATTTCTTTGCCTCATTCGTGTTATTTTTTGCAATTTTTCTTGCAAGTAAAAAAAAATATATATATTTTTGTA
>CAMNCV010000010.1 GCA_946534585.1 uncultured Prevotellaceae bacterium | reverse complement strand
TATGAAATTTATAAAATGTAACGCTATGACAAGAATAATGTCAAACAACAAGGAAACGATGAGTCTTACCATGGACCACATGAAACGCTCCAGCTATTTGAGGCGCTTCACAGTCACTGCGTTGATTACACTTCTCATGATTTGCCAAGGAGGTTTAAGCAATGCTAAAGCCGAAACCGTGAGGAAAGTAGTTACAGCTACTCTGGATCATACGGCAGGTGCCCAGTGGGGAAAGAACACCGGTGCATCTACGGTTGATTCTGAAAAGGAACATTATAATAATGATGCAGAGTCTGCGTGGGCTGGATGTGCTTACGCCCAGTTCTCTTATGAACTGCCAGAAGGTGCTACGGTGACCAAGGCAGAATTGGTATACTATGTAAACCAAGGAGGCAAAGCAGCCAGGGATGAGAAAATCTATTATATGAATAAGGGCTTCTCTCTTGACTATAACACATTTGCAGGACAAACTGGTACAGACCTGCGTAATACGAGCAATAGATCTTCGTCTTCTGTAACGATAAATACCGGAGGAACTGGTGATAGGGGACCTCTGACGGCTAATGTGACGGATTTCGTAAAAGCAATAGCAGAGAATGGTCAGGACTATATTATATTTCAGTGGACAGGAAATGCTGGTGGTAGTGACCTTTATGGCAAAGGGTCTTCTACTAAGGCACCGGTGTTGAATATTACCATAGAATATGATTGTGAAACCTATGCTACTCCTTATTTGTGGAAGTTCTCTGGAGTCACAACTCAGGATGCAACATTAACGTATGATGATGCTGATACAAAGACTGAGGCAAGTACGTCATGCCGTGCGATTACGTCTCCAAATTGGTGTTTGGGATTGTATGTTAATGATACTTGGAAAAGTTATAAAAATAACTCAGGACTCAGAAATA
The DNA here is from genome assembly GCA_946534585.1 of uncultured Prevotellaceae bacterium. Lineage (GTDB taxonomy): Bacteria > Bacteroidota > Bacteroidia > Bacteroidales > Bacteroidaceae > Prevotella. Next base: position 2,299 of record CAMNCV010000010.1, on the reverse strand, counting down.
TTAGTAAAGGTGCAAGAATGCTTCTGATACCAGACTTGGAAAAGGGTGATAATATAAAAGTGTATTGTAATAATACAGACTATATTACATCTACCAAATATACGGGTACTACAGATGTGAACAAGAAAATTTACTCCTTTATGATGGAGGATGATGGTAATTTCTATTTTAAATTAGATAAGGTAAATAATAATACCTCGGTATATCCTCAAATAGATAGTATCAAGGTCATCCGCGAGTTAACTAATAATGTTACAGTCACTTTTAAGAAAGATGACATTGACTCAGATATCAAAGGTGTAGTTCCTGAGGCGGTGGAGATCGCGGCTGGAAAAAAACTTGCTTTTTCTAAGAATACATCCTTGTATAAGGAGGGCTATACAATGACAGGATGGAACGATGGTTCTATCACATATTCTCTAAGTGATAAGGCGAAGATTGTTGATAATACAGAGTTTACGACTGTCTTCACACAGAATACTGTGGTACGTTCCGACATAAAAGTAGCAGCGACGGCTTCTTTCTCTGATGTTGCTTGGACATCTACTGGCACAGAGGTATATCATGTTGCTCAGGCGACTTTTGATGGTGAAAGTCAGGATGTACCAGTAATAGTGAATGGAAAGTCATTTACTATTGAGGCAATAAAAGGAATGACTATTACATTCCCAACGGGAACCATCGGAGATTATTCCGCCGAGGATATGACTGTTGACGGTGATACGTGGACATATACAGGTAATGCTTCTTATGTCACTGTAACCTATAACGGTGATGCCGCGTCAATATCAACTTTGACCTTGGTGTATCCGAAGACGTCAAAACCAGTGTTTGACACAGATTTGTCAAATAGTGCTCATGGCTTGAACATTGGCGAGAGTTTGACACTCACCGTAAGCGCGAGTGCTCCTGCTGCTGTTTCCTATCAGTGGTATTCAAAGCCGTATGGCAGTGAAGACGAGGGAACGGAAATAGAAGGCGCAACCTCTGCGTCATATAATGTGTCAGGTGTAGCTAAATCTACGACGTGTTATTATTGCGTTGCAACAAATATTTATGGTTCTGCCACTTCATCATACGATATTGTGCATGTGGATGATTATATAACCCTTGATATTAAGGGATTGCCAAGTTATGATAAGCAATTGGGAGCCGAGGGGACAAAGGGTTCTGTCAACTGTAATGGCGAGAAAGCTGCTAACTTCGTTCTTTATCCATATTCACTTACTGGTTACCTCGGTTGGTGGGGCGATATGGAAATTCTTTCAAATACAGGTATCAAAACTATATGGAACACCACTGGACCACGTCCTGTAATACTCTATGACTTAGCAGTAGGTGATGTAGTAACATTGACTGGTACAAGTTTGGAAGCTGGTGATGTTGTGGCTAATGGACAAAATGATCGATGTGTTGCAGATATAAGTGTTAATGCTGCAGGAACTGAAATTACGGCATTTGTAAAAACTGCTGGACATCTTCAACTTACCTTGAAAAAGCAAGGAGCAAATGAATTACAATCGATAAAGACATCAAATAAATATCGTCCTACGATAACAACAGATCTTTCAGGAGAGACATTTGTTGTTGCTCGTGAAGATACAAAAACATTGTCAGTTGTAGCTTCTGGAGAAAATCTTACGTATCAGTGGTATAGGAATGAAGTGGATTCAGTAAAGGGGGGAGTGCTTATTCCTGATGCCATAGAGGCGACATATACAACGGAACCAAACAAGTCTTACTACTATTATTGTGTGGTAAGAAATGGTAATAAAGGTGCAGGTGTTGTATCAAAAACATCTCGTGTGGAGTGCAAGCCACAGGTGTCTTACGTAAACAACGACGCTGACGCAATAGGTGATGTGCCTGCTTCTGAAGTGATAGAGATAGGTGGGAAGTTCACTGTTGAGTCACGTAACTACCAGTTGTCAAAGCCTGGCTATACATTGACAGGATGGACAGACGGAACAAATACATACGAGTTTGGTCAGTCATACGATATAGTGAATGACATCGTGCTTAATCCTGTATTCCGTGCAAATGAGCAGTCTCTCTCTACAATAACGAAGGTGACAACAGTTACATGGGCTTTTGCTACGAGCAAGGATGCTCCAGCTGTTAACTGGACAGATGGTGAGACTCATGTCCTTGTAGCACAGCAGGCAGTGACAGGTGAACGGCAGGACTTCGGAGCAAAGGTGGCTTCTAATGGCTTCGCTACTGGCGCTGCTACTGCAACAGTAGCAGAGGGTACCACTATCAAGATACCTATGAAGTATGGTACTACCATCGAACTCTT
>CAMNCV010000009.1 GCA_946534585.1 uncultured Prevotellaceae bacterium | reverse complement strand
CATCTTCCCTACGGCAGGTGCTGTGGTGTCAAAAGAGGTGGAGGAGTTTGTGCATATCCTGGGACTCAACATGATTGTGGGTTACGGACTTACAGAGAGTCTTGCCACGGTATCGTGCGACCATCGCGACGAGCCTTTCACCATCGGTTCCGTAGGCCGTCCTATCGATGGCATAGAGATACGCATAGGCGAGAACTCTGAGATATTGCTGAAGGGTCCTACCATCACCCGTGGCTACTATAACCGCGATGCCATCAACAAGGAGTCATTCACCGAGGACGGTTTCTTCCGTACTGGCGATGCCGGTTACATGAAGGACGGCGAGCTCTACCTCACCGAGCGTATAAAGGACCTCTACAAGACCAGCAACGGCAAGTATGTGGCACCGCAGGCGGTGGAGTCAAAGCTGCTCGTTGACAAATACATAGAGCAGATAGCAGTGATAGCCGACGAGCGCAAGTTTGTCAGCGCACTCATAGTGCCAGCCTACACACTGCTTGAGGAGTATGCCCGTGAGCAGGGCATAGCGTTCAAGGGTCGTGAGGACCTCTGCACCAACGAGAAGATAATAAAGATGCTTACCGAGCGTATCAACACTTTGCAGCAGGGACTGGCAGGCTATGAGCAGGTGAAGCGTTTCACGCTGCTCACCGAACCGTTCACCATGGAGAACGGCGAACTTACCAACACGCTGAAGACCCGCCGCCCCGTGATAATAAAGAACTACGCCGAGGTGATAGAAAAGATGTATGAGGAGTAAGGAACAGTATATGGCAGAAAATATAATGATACAACCAGGGTTGTTCGGACAGATACATTCCAGTCGCGACTATACCAAAGCGGAGTGTTGGGGAAAGAACCAGTTCAACAGTTCTTTTCCTGCATCTCTCGTTGCATATATGTATTCAAAAGGTGTTCAACCTGTTTATATAAAAACAGACAAGAGCAATAAGATTATTCATACAACGATAGGACCAGATGAACTGTTTGGCATTGATCCACTGAGTGATGCTGCTTATTACAATTACGAGGCTGGCTTTGCTCCTTATGAGAAATTCTATCAAGGCGATCGTGAGAAGATAGACCTTGTGATGCTTGACAGACAGACAGATAAATTACTGTCGGGTTTAGAAGTGAAGTTGACGGCACTGCCAGACAACACAACAAAGAAGTTGCCCGAAGCAGATTGGGGAACAGAAATTGTAATGCGCCCACCAACAATATGCTTTCTGGCTTGCAGTATATGTGCAAACTATGAGACGACCAAAAGTAAGGAACGGTTACGTAAAATGCTGCGTAATGTACCGCAAATAAATCATTGGGAGGAAATTATAATTAAACCACGCATTTCAAAGCATGAGATTAAAAATATAATACTTGGAGGTGGTCAAGATTTGCTAAGTCCTGAAAGAAGATTTGATGCGGTGTTGGTAAATAGTCCTGACATATTTAATTAAGGAATGATGAGAGTAGTTGATTTATTTTGTGGATGCGGAGGTATGAGCCTTGGTTTTCAAGAAGCAGGCTTTGACATTGTTGCTGCCTATGATAAATGGGAGGCTGCACTTGATGTGTACAGAAAGAATTTCTCTCATACAGCAGAGACAATGGATTTAAGTAATGTGGAGCTGTGTTCGGAGAAGATAGGATTGATACAGCCCGATATGATTATAGGTGGACCTCCATGCCAGGATTTCTCGTCTGCAGGCAAACGCAATGAGGACGGCGGAAGAGGAGACCTAACGGTCAGTTTCGCCAATATCATAAGAAATGTGCGTCCCAAATGGTTTGTAATGGAGAATGTTGCGCGGATAGAAAAAACGCAGAAGCTCCAAGAGGCCAAAGAGATTTTCAAGGATGCAGGATATGGGTTGTCGCATCAGGTGCTTGATGCCAGTCTATGTGGTGTGCCACAGAAACGTAAACGTTTTTTCATGATAGGCAAACTCAGGGAGACTGATGATTTCATGATACCTTTTATGAATAGTGCGTTGTCAAAAAGGTCTATGACCATGCGCGACTATTTTGGCGATTCTCTGGGGATAGATTATTATTATAGACATCCACGGAGTTACGTGAGGCGTGGAATATTCAGCATGGATGAGCCCAGTCCAACGATAAGGGGGGTCAACAGACCTATGCCGAATGGTTACCAACCTCATACAAATGACCCTGTGAAATCAAAGGAGGGTATTCGTCCGTTGACAACAAAGGAACGCAGTATGGTGCAGACTTTTCCAGAGTCATTCAAGTTCATAGGAAGCAAGACCGATATGGAACAGATGATAGGCAATGCTGTTCCAGTGAATCTTGCGAAATATGTTGGTGAGTCAATTAACAGATATTTAAGAAATCCACACAGACATAGATATATGACTATCGACTACCAACAGTTGAACGTGGAAGAACGTCTTGCATGGCTTGCAAGTGAACCTCTTGGAACACAGTACAATGATAAAATAAAAACATAGGACAACGCAGACTATCATAGAATTAGTTAATAGATAAATGATAACGCAAGAACAATTAAAAGACATTCAGGAGCGTGCAGACGCTTTGGCACGCTACCTTGACATTGACCGTAAAAAGATTGAATACGAAGAGGAAGACCTGCGCACGCAGGCTCCCGACTTCTGGGACGACCCCGAGAGGGCTCGCGCTCAGATGAAGGTCGTGGGTGAACTGAAGAAATGGATTGACGGATACAAGGAGGTGAGTGCAGCTGCTGAGGAGGTGCAGCTGTCAATGGACTTCTACAAGGAGGACATGGCTACCGAGGAGGATGTGGACAACGCATACGCCCGTGCACTGAAGGCAGTGGAGGACCTCGAACTGAAGAATATGCTGCGCCAGGAGGAAGACCCT
>CAMNCV010000008.1 GCA_946534585.1 uncultured Prevotellaceae bacterium | reverse complement strand
TACTCATATCCCTCAATCATACAGGGTAATGACGGCTCCCTGCACTGTGTATATACATGGCGCAGACAACGCATAGTCTATAAGCGCATAACGTTTTAGCAGACAAAATGAAGTTCGCTTATTATGTTATATGGTTATTTTAGAGGATACCAAGTTCTATAATAGCAAAAGACGGTATATCAATTTTGATATGCCGTCTTTTGCTATATATTTCTCTTTGTATATTCAAATTATTGTTTTACAGGTTTTATGTATATTCCTGAGATGCATAAGTCCTGTGAATACCGTTCCCTATTTGCTGCTGTTGAGAAAGCAACGGCATGTCGTAGCTGCAGGGCATGGCAATAAGTCAATCGAGTTGGGGTATAGCGAATAGTTATCTCATAAGGCTCTGTTGCAGAAGCAGCGAAACAACTGTTCCCAATCACAGTGTCGTTTCCATAAACATTGGCATTTTGCAGGAGTGGGAAACTGTCACCATACATACTGTCGCCTTTACCATCAGCTACATAAACTCTGAAATATGTAGGACGCGCGAGAGAATCAGGATAATCATAAATATAAAGGCGCTTAGGTAAAAAGGTGAACTTTATCTCATATTCTTGTCCTGGTAGCATAATATGGTTAATATTAACGCATAATCGTGGAGAACTTCCTGTGGTTAGAGGTTTACCTGTATAGAATGCTTTGTTATCCTGTATGCCAATAGTATTGCTAAATGTAATACAGGTAGGTGTGCAACCATAAGAACCGAAAGTAGTAGTAGTGGTGCTATTACCCGTAAGTACATTGTCAAGACTTGCCTCTACGAAGAATTCTTGTTTTGCATCGTTCTCCATTATGTTGTGTGCTAGGTTTATTACATCTTCGTTTATTGAATCTATGACATATAGTGTGCCATCATCACATTCTTCTGTTTTTGTAACCATGGCAAGCATGTCCTCTTTTGGCAAGGCGTTAATGGTTTGTACCAGATATTGTGAAGTAATCTGTTTGCTTACTGCGGTGCTATCTCCTTGGCTGAAATCCACATCTCCCAAGATAAAGACAACGCTGTCATTGGCAAAAATATAGTCAGAGTACTGCAGACCTTTCACTATCTTACGTGTCTTAGGCACACGGAATGATGTCTCCTTACTGAAATAAATCTTGCCATCAAGTGGGCAGTAAGCTTTGCCATAATAAGTGGTACCTGGAACGAGTTTTCTATTATATCTATCATTCTTTTCACCAAACAGAAAAGCCTCTGTTGAATTGTTGCTAATATAACTTCCATAAGTTACAGGATAGCCCGAATTAAATGTTGTGTCCAAAAATAACAAAGTATAACTATCATAATATAGCATATAATCTTGCGGCTCAGATGGTATGGGGCTGCTGGATAACAAACAACGACAGTGTCCTACTGGTGCATTACTTACTAAAGGTGTAAGTTGGTATGTACAAAATAATTTGGATAGGTACATATCTTCATAATTTATGGAATAGTCAAAGTTGCAGGTGATATAGTCATCATCCTCTGGATTCTCCTTGCCATAGAATGTATTTTCTCCTGTAATCCACGATGGATCGTCCCCCATTGGATACATTATTGTGTCTTTAGTACCATCTGTTTTATAAATCACCATAGCCTTCACAGACAACTCTTGAGCAACCGTTGTCAATGTGCTGGCAAGCAACAGGGATGTAATAATATAATTTTTCATAGTCATAAATATGCTTTTGTTAGATTATCAATACCAGTCTTCCATATATGTATCATTGTCTGCGACATCTGTAGGAACGAGTTCTATGAAGTTAAAATACCAACCAATATATTTATCTGCTACATTACTATTTTTATTTGATATCTTAATTCTCAGCCAATAGTCCTCGCCCTGCTTCAAGTCCACTGTGCCTATGATATAGCGTAACATCATCGTGCCATAACCAGATTCAGTTCGGCAACTTGTGCCCACTGTCATCTGCTTACATGCAGCAAAAGGATCGTCAGGTGTCACTGTGAGCTTGCTTGTGATTACATTATAAGTGCCACGTGAGAATGACGCTGGCGCACGCATATAGCCATGTTGTCTCATCACTTTATCATTTTCTATACCATATTTCTCTTCATTACTTATTTCTTCCTCGGGATAACGATTACTTTCTATAGGAATATTCACATATCCAAACGCTTCAGGGCTTTCGTGTGGATTTAATGTTGCATCCAACGTACTCAACTTCGTCATCGTAAGAGTATCACTGCTGTTTCCTATATAGAAATCATGTTCACCTCCTCTCATCATAGGAGGATAGATGATACGCAGCTCGTACTTGCCTGTTGGAATATGTGGCAAGCGGATTGCATAGTCAGCTATATTCCAGCCTTGTAACTGCGAACTCTCACAAGCACGCCACGGTCCAAGCGTGCAATATCTCAATATAGTGTTGTTACTATAGCAACGCAGGTTTCCAAAATAGTCCTGCGGAAAAGCGACTCGATCACCGTCACCGCCTTGATTCAAGTTGCTTATCTGGCTTCTCGTTGCACCATATATATTGTTACTTGCTAACTCTGGCAAGAGTTGGTTTTGTGTCATACGTATGCGTTCGTGTTGGGAGTCACGGGCATTTTGGTCATATAGCAGTACCTTGTCTATACTATGCACCCAACTATTCAACGCCTCAAGACTGCCCCCACGGTCTATCTTTGCACCGGAATATATCACTGGGTGCATCGCATCACTACCGAATGTACCATATTGGTCAGTCAGCGTATTGTTCTTTACATAGCGGTTTACCCATAAGTCTGGATTCAAATGAGTATCATCAATATCGGTAGCCCACACCTTCAACAGCGTTCCAGGCAGCATTGTCTCATAATACGACTGTGGTTCATATCCGAATGACACATTCCAATCGTACTGGTTGGTAATTGTCTTCTCATATACCAGTTTATCTACGGCTATCTTGGCTTTTAATATGTGATATGCCACGAACATATTCACCACATTCCAACGGTTCTCATAGTCTGTACCAGTGGATATGCTTACGCCTTTTTCCTTTACATAGTCAAACCACGTGGGGTTACCATACCACTCACTACATTTAGCTGTTAGGTCAGCAAAACTATTGATGCCAGCGGCACGTAACACCTCGTCCTTCTCTGCAAACACAGTATACCCCAACCTACAGACTTTCGGATAATATAATGTATTATTATCCCTGTCTGTGGGGTTGTCCATATAATAGCTTTTATCCCGCAGATGGTTCAGTATGCTGTCGCAAAGTCCCGTACGCCTTAGTGCTTCAGCGAAAATAGAATATTCTCCATTTCTGTCCATTAACGTAACAGCAGAGGGAACATTCACATGGCAATATACTATGCTGTCTATATCAGCTACGGCATACTTCTTATCACCATATTTATCACCAAATCTCATCATTATCTGTGCCTGCGCTACGGTGGCGAGAAGCACAAGTGTAAGTGTAATAATTTTTCTCATAGTCACACTCTTTTAGTTGGTTTTAATTTTAATAGCATTTCGTTCTGCCTTGACAATGTAAATACCTTTAGGCAATTGCTTGATATTTACAAGTAGTGATCCGTTAATGTCGGTAGAACTCTTCATTATAGAGTGTCCTTTGGTATCATACACCCATACAGTAGTATATGGGGTAAATCCCGTAAGGCTTACGCCGTCGGAGGTAAGGCTGATCTGTGACAGTTTCGCAGCGGTGGTAACTGAAACGATTTTCGTTACGTCGTCCTCAAAATAGATGCGTTTAATGTCGTCAAATGGGTATTCCGTAGAAGCAGTGTTTGAGGTTATCACAACAGTGTTGAATTTGTAACTGATGCTTATACCTTGCTCAAATACATATCCAACAAGTGAGCCGTCCTGTTTTTCCAGCCACATACCGTTAATGGCCCGTGCAGCCTGTGTGATACCTGTGAGTATCATCAAAAGTAATAGTAATGTTTTTTTCATAGTCTTTTGTATTTTTGTTTTTGTTTTTTATGCCACTCCCACAGGCAAAGTGTATTAATGTAAGGCTAAAATGTGGGTAATAAAAAAGCGGGGAGAATAGTCCTTACTCATCTTCCCACTGGCATCGGCAAACGCCACTAACTGAAATGAATAACTACTTTCCACCCTCGCCATATATGCTATAGCAATACAGCGAGGGCTGTATGCGTACGTACACATATACCGAATAGGCGAACCTTCGTCTTTCATCCTTCAGTTATGAAATTTTGCCGATTTCGTGAGAAAGGTATGAAGCACGGAACGCTTTCTTAATCATTTGGCTGTCTAAACAGTAGATACCGTTACGTTCCAAATGATGTTGCAAATATAAGAATAATATTTGGTTTGTACAATTTTTTTCTATATTTTTTTCCTAATCATACCAACAGAGTTATAGTTGGAAATTTCCTTCGTGTTGTACTCTAATCGCTAAAATGTCCTATTCTATGTAGTAAGTTAACGCCTTATGCTCGCGATATTTCAAAATTATTTCCCGGCGGTTTGCTACAGCGAAATCTACGGAGGGTTGTAACTGTTTGATAATCAGTGGTGGGTTATGGGAAAGCATGAAAAAACGATAGTTTTTGCGTCGCAAAAGCTATCGTTTCAGGCTGTAAAAGCTATCGTTTCTCATCGTGAAAGCTATCACTTTACACTGTAAAAGCTATGCTTTCACAAAAAAGAGGATGCAAAATGCCGTTTTGGGGCGTTCTCTTACTGCTTTTTATGCCTCATTTTCTCCTAGATTACGTTTTTTACCCGACGTGATTTAAGTCAAGGGATGACAAAAATGTCCTATTTCATGCCCTTGGAAAGAGCATACGA
>CAMNCV010000007.1 GCA_946534585.1 uncultured Prevotellaceae bacterium | reverse complement strand
AGTTCCTTGTCCCTCTTGCTTGTTCACTGTGTTATAGAAGGTATCATCAGCCTCCCATTCCTGTACGCTGACCACCTCAAACTCTATAGGCTGGTCTTCGTCGAGCGTTGTAGCCCACTGATACCACTTGCCAGCCTGGATATTCTTCTTATCCAGACGCGCCTTATAGAAGTTCTTCTTCAAGTCACCAGTAGCCTCAGAGCCTGTATGTCCACACAGGTAGAGCGTAGGTTTCTGCATATTATCCAGTGTTATATTTACCGGATACATCTGCATATAAGCCACCAGATAATAGTTTCCGTTACGCTTATATACAGGATTATACTCATCCTCAGTCTCACTGTCCTCCTCGTGGTCAATCAAATCCATGCCCTCGGTCTTTGTTCCCAGTTTCAGAGTGAGTTTGGAAGCTATCTCATCCACTACCATAGACTTGGTGTCCAAGTTGAACTTGCCCTTTGTCACGAAGTTATATCCCGCGATATCACCTGCATCATGCTTATGATAGATAATGAGGGAATCGAATATCTGAGGTTTATCAGGTTCTGGTATCACCATATAAAAACGAACGACAGCCTGAACATGGGCGAAATTAAAACATGTGTAACCAGAATTTGCCTGCACTGCCTGCGCATGCATATAATCATAGTTTCCAAGGTGAGCGGAGGCTCTTTTCTCTGAAGCCAGATACTTCGCCATCTCATCTGCATCAGTGGTGATATAATGTCCCAACTCCACATTTGAGCTTTGTATCTGTCCCTCATAAGTTACAGGCATAGCAGTGTATCCCAACTCTGGTATAATTCTATCCTCAAAGCCTTCACCCGTAAGATATGGACTCCATGCTACAAAATCCTTGGTATTTTCTATATCCAGCACAAACTTCTCGCCATTCGGGCTAAACTCCGCCTTGGCCAATCCATTTGCTGTAGTAGTATTATTGAGATAAGCCAGCGACATCACTTGTGAATACTCTATTCCAGAGAACTTCTGGCCAGTACCCTTCACATACATAGGATATACGGCAATCCTATCATCTGAATTCCATTCAAATTTCATCTTGCCATCCTCAAGATACTGCATACTACGTGAGTCGTCACCGCTCTCCAACACGGGCTTGGTAGCCATGGTACCATCCTCAAGTATTACATCTTCTCCATCAGCAATGACGCTGTCGGAAGAACACGACACAAAGAGCGTCATCGCTACTACTGTCAGGTATGTAAATATATTTTTCATCTCTTTATATTTCTATTATTCTGATAGACTTATATTTACTATCTTATTGGCATCTGCCATAGTTACCTCACCATCCTCATTGGTATCTGCCACGCTGAGGTCTATTTCCACAGGTCTGACACCCACATTATAGTTAGATAACAACCGTGCGTCCGTGAGGTCTACCTTTCCATCGGCATTGACATCACCGAGCAGTCTCTCTTTCTTTCTCAACTCACTCTCTCCCAACGTAGCGATTATGAAATCCGGCGCATAGCACCTTTGTGAACTTACTGCTTCTGCATCTGCTTCCAGATACGCGCCGTCACGTTTGCCATTACTCTCACTCCACATCTCTCCTGCTCCACTCTTTGCCTCTGCTATATTATCATCCAGACTCACGTCATATAGTTTACCTGCCTGAAGCGCTACTCCGGTAAGTTGTCTTTCCACAAACGTGCCGTCATCTACATTTATCCTCACCGTCAGTGTCTCATTACTGAGATCTGCGGGACACATCATCAGATATGCCGTCAACGTCTGCCCTTTCTCCAACTCCATATCCCCGATCTCAAGCGTAAGCTCACCGCTTTTCAGCGTCGGTGTCACCGTCTGTTCCGGCACATTCACCGTGGCCGACGTGACGAGACTCTCCCCCTCTGTCTTCAGCACTATACTACTCACTGACATCGCACGGCTGACCGTATATCGCAACCTCATCACACATCCGAGATGGGAGAAGTTAAACTGCGCCGACGTTGTCGTTATATTGTCTTTCGCTGTCATGAAGTCATACGCACCGAGATGCGTCGTAACGCCATTACCGTTCTGTTTCTGTCCCTCATAGGTCACTGGCAACTTCTTATTACTCAACCCGTAATGTCTTCCATCATACGGAAAGTATCCATAGTAAGTACTGCCACTGACCAGACTCCATCCTGCATTAGACGCAGACACATAATTTTCATCAGCATCCACAATCCAAGCCAGCAATAACACCCCCTCGCTGCCTCCCTCATTGAAATACGCTCTCCCCTTACAGTTCTTTACCCAGCAGAAATGAAGACCTGTATTCTCCTTATATGCATATACGGGATACACATCTTCTGCAACTGCCGTAACCAGCATACGCCACAGCAGGAGAAAAGTCACCATCCACTTCTCCATTATTCTCTTCTGCCAATCAGTGTTCACTCTACATTGTCAATCTCGAACACGAAATCACTTTCCGAATCAAATGGTCCTGATTTCTTTGCCGGATTCACCTCCCCGCCTTCACCGGGCATGTCTTCACCCGTAGCCTCCAAGGTTGAGCCTGCAAGCAATTCCTGTTCCTCCTCCAGCTCCTCGAAGGAAATAGAAGGAGCAACATACATTTTTTTTGATATGAAAATCTTTCTGTTCATCTTCTTTTATAAATTCACACTCAGAGGCATCCTTTTTCACTAAGACAAAAGGACATAGCGCTACTGTGATTTACAAAATTACAACTTTATTCCGATATTAGATATAAAAATACAGAATATTAATCACTCTTTAACT
>CAMNCV010000006.1 GCA_946534585.1 uncultured Prevotellaceae bacterium | reverse complement strand
GACTGTCAATGCCGGTAGCAATGTCAACATCACCCTTGAGGAAGACAAACAGCTCCTTGATGAAGTCGTAGTCGTAGGTTACGGCGTACAGCGCAAGAGCGATGTTACAGGTGCTTTGACTCGTGTAGGTGAAAAAGAACTGAACACAAAACCTGTGAGCAATGCTTTCGAAGCACTTCAAGGTAAGGCTGCCGGTGTGGACATCACATCAAGCGAGCGTCCTGGTACTGTCGGTAGCATTTCTATCCGTGGTGCACGCTCTATTTCGGCATCAAGTGCACCTCTTTATGTTGTAGATGGTGTGCCTCTTCAGTCTGGTGGTATAGAAACACTCAACCCACGCGACATTGAGTCTATCGATATTTTGAAGGACGCTTCATCTACCGCTATATATGGTAGCCGTGGTGCAAACGGTGTCGTTCTGATTACTACAAAACGTGGTCAGGAGGGCAAGACACAGATAAGTTACTCAGGCTCGTTTACCTTTGAGCGCCTTATAGACAAGAGTCCAGCCATGAATGCAAGTGACTATATCACATGGCGTCGTTGGGCTTATTATAACTCTAATCCATCAAAATACACACCAGGTGATCAGCCGACTTATGAACAAGACCAGTCATTTTTCTCTGGTGATCAGTATGCTCTCGCCAATCTTAACAAAGGTTGGGACGAAAACCATCAGATTTGGGATGGTTCAAAAGTGACTGACACGGATTGGACTGACTTTGTAAAACGTACAGGTGTTACATCAGAGCATAACCTCAGCCTGCGTGGTGGCTCCAAGAATGTAAGCGGTTATCTTTCTTTTGGCTACCTGAATAATAAGGGTACACAGAGAGGTCAGAACTATGAGCGCTTTAACCTTACAGCATCAGCTGATGTGAAAGGCACCGAATGGTTTAAGGCAGGTGGTTCTATCAATGCATCATATGGCAATCAGGACTATGGATTTTCTCGTCGTGGACAAAGCAGCAACTCTGGTCCTACAGATATATACAGTGCAGCAAAGGCAATACTTCGCTATGCAGTACCATACGACGATAATGGCAAAATAATCCAAATGCCAGGTGGCTCAACTGCTAATACGTACACTATTATGAACGAGTGGGAGAAATCTAATGAAAACCGTGAGACCTTCCGCATATTGGGTAGCTTCTATGCACAGCTTGACTTTGGTAAGATATGGGAGCCATTGCAGGGATTCCAGTATAAGTTGCAAGTGGGCCCAGACTTCCGTTACTATCGTCTTGGTGCATTTATTGATAGCAGTTCTGCTGCTCTTGGAGGTGGTAATAACCAATCAACGCGTGAAGATCGTCGTGACTTCTCTTGGACAATAGATAATATGTTGCTTTACAACCGTGATTTTGGTGAGCACAACTTTGGTTTGACATTGTTGCAGACTGCATCAAAACTTAATACAGAAACAAGCAATATGAGCGCTAAATCCATTATTCCTACATTCATGTGGAATAATATGGGAGCTATAGATATCAACAATACAGAGAAATATTCCCCAGGTTTTGGTTCTGGCCTGTCAGAAGAAGCTCTTACTTCTTACATGGTACGTCTGAACTATTCTTATAAGGATCGTTATCTTTTGACAGCTTCAGGTCGTTGGGATGGTTCAAGCGTTTTGTCAGAGGGAAATAAGTGGGATTTCTTCCCATCAATGGCTCTTGGATGGCGCATGGAGCAGGAAGACTTCCTTAAGGATGTAAGTTGGATTGATCAGTTGAAACTTCGTGTAGGTGTTGGTGTTACTGGTAACTCTGCTGTTGCTCCTTACGGAACATTGGGTGTGATTAGTAAGTATTTCATGCCATTCAATGGTGTTGAAAACCAGGAAATATTCGTAACTAATGAGCCTTACTATACAAGTGGTGCGAACCAGATGCCAAATCCAAACCTGAAATGGGAAAAGACGACACAGTGGAACTTTGGTGTTGACTTCAGTTTCCTCAAAGGTCGTATCGGTGGTTCTATTGAGTACTACACATCCCGCACTAACGATTTGATTCTTGATATGAAGATTCCTTCACTTTCTGGCTATCCTTCAATGAAGGCTAATGTCGGTAAGACAAAGAACCATGGTATAGAGATTACGCTCAACACTATACCAGTGATGACAAAGGACTTTACATGGAACTCAAATCTTAACTTTGCAGCACAGAAAGATGAGATTGTTGAGCTTTCAAATGGTAAAGAAGATGACATTACGAATGGTTGGTTCATTGGTGAGTCAATAGCTGTTTATTATGGTTATGAAGCTAATGGATTGTGGCAGGAAAGTGATCAGGAAGAGATGGATAAGTTTAATCAGTATCTCACTGGTAAGAATGATAAGAAATTCACTCCTGGTATGGTACGTCCTGTTGACCAGAATGGTGACTACAAGATTAATGATCAAGATCGTGTGATTATTGGCAACAGAAATCCACGTGTGACAATGGGTTGGTCAAATACCTTCTCTTGGAAAGGACTTGAGCTGACACTTGAATTGCAGGGACGCTTCGGTTACACCTATAATACTGGTGGTCAGGGACAGCTCGGTATGTATCAGCAGCAGGAAATCAGCTACTGGACACCAGAGAACACTGGTGCTGACTGGCAGAAGCCTATCTACAACCAGTCTGGTGGTGACCCATACTCTAACCTTCTTGGTTTCAAGGATGCTTCATTTATTAAGGTTCGTAACCTGTCATTGGGTTATAATTTCAGCAAGAACCTGTTACGTAAGATTGGTGCAGGTATCAGCGGTGCCAAGGTCTATATACAGGGTAAGAACCTCGGAATGCTGTACTCTTCTGTAGATTATATGGATCTTGACACTGGTTGGACATATTACAACCGTGGTTTCACTATGGGTATCCAAGTTGATTTCTAATTCTAACAAAAAACAAAATATACTAAGATATATAAAATTATGAGATATATTAAAAACAACATACTTTGTGGCGTGCTGACATTATGCGCTGCCATGAGCCTCAGTTCCTGCGGTGATGACTTCCTGAAGGAAGATGCAGGACATAAGGTGACCGACCTTGTGCTTGAGACATCTGAGGGTGCAGAGAAAATGGCTGCCGGTCTGTATGCCAATTTACGTTGGCACTTCGGCTATGAGTGGGCATACGGTATCACACTCTATGGATGTGATGAGTTTACCAATGGTGCTGACCTTACAGCAGAACCTTGGAATACATATGATCAACGTCTCAATCCGCTTGACTGTACTCCTGCACTTGGAGCAGCAAACGGAAACTGTCCAGGTGTATCGGCTTTATGGGATGAGATGTATTATGGCATATCAACGGCCAACCTTGTCATAGCTCGCTCTGTAAACGTTGAAGATGAAACAAATCGCAACCAGTTTGTGGGTGAAGGCTATTTCCTTCGTGGTTACAACTATTATCGTTTGTTTGCACAGTATGGCGGTGTAGTAATACAGAATGAACCTCTTGTGGGTGAAATAAAGAAGGATTATACGCGTGCAACTGAGGAACAGACGTTGAACCAAGTGATTTCTGACTTTGAAAAGGCATATGAGCTTTTGCCATTAAAGAGTCCGGGTAATCGTGGTACAGCTGGTTGGACAAGATATGCTGCGGCTCATTTCCTTGCTAAGGCATTGCTGTTCCGCCAGTCAGAACGTTGCAGTTCATGGAACCAGGCCTATAACAAAGAGGAAGATTTGAACCGAGTAATAGAGCTTTGTGATGAAGTGATAGCTGCACGTCCTCTTGCTGAAAACTATTCAGATCTCTATGCTAACTGGACGGGTATAGATTGTGCAAACGAGTCTTTGTCTGAGATACTCGTGTCTGCACAGCATGGCGATGATAATGTAAAGGGTCGCTTTGGTAACCGTACATACAACTATTTTTCACCACAGTTCTCTAATTTCTCTGGTGGATGGGTAAAACGCGGAGCGTATATAGGAGAAATGGATTTCCAGCGTTGCCGTCCTACAGAATATACTTATTCATCTTTTGACAATGTGAACGATGCCCGTATGTGGAAGACCTTCAAAACTGTATATGGTTTGAATAATATAGCTTTCACTAAAAAACTTACAGATGAAAATGGTAAAGAAATAAAGGATAATGATGGAAATAATATTATAGTATATGATCGTGAGAAGGTTGCGAATGATAACGGAATCGACATTAATGCTGTTCCAAATTTGGGCGACCAGGGTATTATCTTTATTCTCAACAAGAAGGATGATCCACGTTTCCTGGATGAGGATACTTACGGAACATACGGTCGTGCCGGCCAGCCTCATACATTCGTGAATCCGGAAACTGGCAAGTGGGTACCAAATGCGTTCCCAGTATATCTTGGTAGAGAATATGTACTGAACACTTATGGAGTGAATGGAAATCCAGCACAGTCTAATGTTTTCTGTGGAATCAACAAGACTGCCGATGGTACACGTACTGCTGAAAAGGGTGATGCACACCGTGATGTGATAATTGCCCGTACTGGTGAGACATACCTTGTAAAGGCAGAGGCTCAGGTTCGTCTCGGACAGTATCAGGAAGCTATTGAGACTGTAAATATTCTCCGTGCGCGTGCTCAGTGGAAGAAAGGTGAAGACCGTAGCTACTATACCGATGGTTCTATGGCTTTCTTAAAAGCTGATGGCGGTGACAATAACAACTCTACCATGAATAATAATTCAAACTGTGTAAATGGTAGTGGTAAAGCATTGAAGATGTCGGAGGCATACTATGCTTCACATCTGCACAAGAACACTTACTATCTGTCAACAGGTATTGAAGAGACTACAGACCCATCTAACCTGCAGATAGAAAGTTATAGAGAGCTACCCGCAGAGGACGAGGCTATTCTCGATGCTATCGGCGCTACTGGTGACTACGAGCGTATGCTTAACTTCATCTTTAACGAGCGTACTCGTGAGTTGCTCGGTGAGTGGAACCGTTGGGAGGAACTCTCACGCGCTGGTCTGCTTGTGAAGCGTGCAAGAGCGTTCAATCCTGAGGCTTCTGGAATACAGGAGGGTAAGCATGAGCTGCGCCCAATACCTCAGACATTCCTCGACATGTTGCAGAACCCTGATGGCTCTAATCTCTCAGCCGAGCAGAAGAAGGCTATGCAGAACCCTGGATATTAAAACGGGAAACTTTATAACTAACTATTGTTCTAAACAAGATGAGTGTGTGTCACATTGTGACACACACTCTATTTTTATTCT
>CAMNCV010000005.1 GCA_946534585.1 uncultured Prevotellaceae bacterium | reverse complement strand
TTTAAGCAAATACAGATGACTATGGGAAATCTGAGACGACATATATATAAACTTTCCTTGTTCCTGCTGCTTGCGGCAGGAATGAACAATGCGTGGGCTGCCACGGTGACCTATCATATACTGACGCTGCCAATAAACAGCAGCAGCGGCATAAAGGCAGCCTACTACGGACTGCGTATGGAGGCGGTGAAGGTCAAAGCAGATGACGCCACACAGGTGATTCTGCCTAAACACTTCAAGAGTCCGCTGGCAAAGAACTTCAAGTACTATGCCGCGGCTAGCGTTGAGCGCTCTGCCAATCCAGAGTTAATATATGATAACGGTAACACCAAATACTATCTGTATAATATAAAAGGCGAGAAAACACCAGACGATGCCACCGACGATGCCACTCCGATAGCAGAAAACACGGCAGTGACCAACGACTGTGACATATACGTGACATACGAGTATGACGCTGACAACACCATAGCCAAGCTCGACGGCTCGGTGAAATACAACATAGTGTTTAACAACGGCTTCCTCGCACTTAACCGAGGACGTAACAACCGTTTGTGTGTCATGCCTAAGGACCGCGTCACTGCAGAGCAGCTGTGCAGTGAAGACTTCGTGTATATAAATGTGGACGGTACTGGCATATCCCCATATTGGTCAAGTGGTGACAACAGGAACTCTCAGGCAGTCGTAGGCTCAAAGTTCCATTTCCTGTTTACATACAAGGGTGAGGACCCGTATAATGTGAGGATATGCACAGGCTATGACAAAGACTCCTCTTACGTTGAGAAAAACAATGACGATAATAAATTCGTAAACAAATACTATAAAGGCAGTGAACTCTTTGCCCAAAAAAATCTAGCCACTTTTTTTTCCAGTGACGTTCATGTGAGATATACAACGGTATATACCACCTCTACAGACGTAACATCAGAGAGCAGACCGGGTTATTACCATTACTCAGGTGCACCGGTGTGGAACTCTGTCGCCCTGCTGAATAATGATGACAACAACGGTTTCGTGTATCTGGGTACCAGGCTGATGAACGATGCAAACAGTGGTAGTATAGTAGAGCCTGTTTATGATAATAATAAAAAGAAATACAAGTATTACTACCTTAAATCTGCAAATGCAAAAGATATCAATTTTGTGCAGGTACTGGTGGGTGCCAATGAAGCCGCATACACCACTGACGGGAAGATGTATAGGATAATGGATGTGGACTTCAATGTCACCACGCCATTCTCTAACAATGTCTCTGCTTCCAGGAAACTGAGCGAATATACCATGGACAATGAGGATATTGACGCTAAGTTCATTCCTGATGCGTTGAGACGTAAGTATTGCGACTTTACACATTTCTATAAGGATGCAGCCTACAGTCAGCAGATAACAAAGTTCGCACAGGCTACAGATAACCATATATATGTGGGTTATGATCTGCAGGATGCAATGCCGTTCAAGACCATAGCTCCGTCAGCACCATATAGCGATGCCATATGGTATGAGCTTACCGATGATGCTGAGACTAACAACATGAAGATAACATGGGATGCTGCTGCCAGCCGCTTCCGTAACAACAGCCCTAATACCGTCTCTGACAAGCTGAGCGAGTTTGCCTTCATAGGCGACCCGTATGAGATGCAGGTGATACACCGTCAGCAGACGGAGACCGACGGAGCCAAGAGATATGTCGGAGGTGCCACGACGCTGGGCATCAGTGCGGATGACGGCGCCGACTATCATTGGGACATCCCCTATGACCATGAGGAGGACGGTATGCTGCTGCGTAAGTATGGCGGCACGGCGCAATGGTATTGGGACGTAGCGGCAGCAGACCAGGATGTGGAGTGCAGCACTGAGAATGCCACACGCATAAAGGTAAAGGCATTGCCCCCGCGTAAAATCACATATAAGGTGATAGACAAGACGGGACGCATAGCGGTGACAGCATCTGCCAACCAGACTATCTTCTCGCCGTTGTCAGTAAGTTCTATCCCAAGCATCATTGCCAGTCCGTTCCTCAGAGGAGAGACGGTGTCGTTCTATGGCTCGTATGACAGCGGCGGAGGACCTGAGACAGGTACAAACCGCGCGGACCTCAGTATGCCGGTTACCGAGACACCGAGCGTGGATGACACTATATATGTAAGCTACACCACCACAGACCTTGCCACAAAGCCTGTGAAGCTGAGCGAGAACCAGGAGTTTAACGTAAGGCTCAATGGTGAGTATATATACTGTGAGACAACGGCAGGCGAGACCGTCATAAAGTCAACGTCAACACCATCGGCTGACAACCTGAAGTCTAATGCTTTCCTGTGGAAACTGAGATGCCGTGACCCGTACTGTATGATTATAGACAATCTCGGGGCAAGAGTTGACCATGGGGTTGATGGCGAGACAGAGAGTGTCATAATATATGGTGATGACGGTACACCTGAAGAGGTGACGAGACAGAAAGGCGCATGGGTGGCAGACCCTACCATGCTTGCAGACCCGGCAAGCATCACCAACGGCATGCAGCTGCGCTTCTCCACCGACAGGTCAAAGGCGCTGCGCTTCATAGCCAAGGCTGGTCTGCGTGAAGGTGTCTATGAGGTGATGTTAGCCACGGGCAACGGCATAGATGCCAGCGAGACATATTATAATATAGGACGCACCACATCTGACGTGGTAAGTTTCTGCGAGAACAGTGACTACGTTCATGGCAGCCCGATTATTGCCTTCATGCTGGAACAGTCAACAGACTATGTGTACCACCTTATCGACAAAGGTCACAAGGAGTTGCTGACGGCAGAGAGTAAGAACCCTGAGCTCGTGTTGCCGGCAGAATATCAGAGTCCGCTGGTAGGTACATACCATTTCTATATACTCGATGACTTCAATGTGGACGGTACAGACTATAACCTGAAGCCAACGGCTACAGAACTGTCAACCATCTATGACCTTGACGCGGTATATACCATTACGGAAGGAGACTATGCCGCAGCATGGTCAAGTGCCGGAGCACGTGCGTTGACAGCCATTGAGTCAGACAAGATGAATGAAATGGCAAAGAGGCTGTCAGATGAGGGCGACTACTATTGCTTGGTAGGCGGTACCACATATTACCACATCAATGTGACAAAGCCTTTCTATAAGGATATATATGTGACATACGAGAAGAACAATCTCGTTAAGTTCAATGACAGCGGCGCTCCTTATCTGTTACGTTTCCTTGACCCATTCGTTGAGGGTTACTACCTGGAGGACGGTGCTGACAAACTGACTGGTTCGAAGATACAGGCAGTATATCCATACTGTAACGGTGACGGCAGCATCAACATATATGGCATGTCTATGAAGGAAGAGCAGATGGAGGCAGGTGCCAACACGCGTCCACGATGGATATGGTTCTTCCAGAGCAGCAACGACGACCCTTATCACGTATCGATACGCTCAAAGAGCACCATATCATATAATAGTGTCAGCCATTATACATATCTGCAGACATACGCCGTACACTTCAATCAGGATACCGACAAACCTAACAAGCAGCGTGTGATTACCGGCGGTATGTTGCCGGGTATAGCATCAACGGCGCCGACGGAGTATATGATACTGGGAACAGTGGGAAGATACAAGTTGCTTACCAGTAAGGCAGTGCCTGTTGACCTGGATGGTGATGAGAACACCAACGGTCCTGGCGAGAACGAGAGACAGTATGTGACGACTTTAGAGCAGTACTGGAAGACATACAATATGCTGAAGCTCCATGTGCTGGGAATACCGAAGTCAACCGACGCCTTCAGCGATGACGCGGCAACCTTCGTGGTACCTACTGAGAATGACCCGGAGACTACAGCAGACGAGAGCACCTACCGCCCAACGATAGAGGCAAGGGACTGGCACAGCTATAATGCCGTTGCCAACGCTACACGCTGGAACGGATACAACAACGTATCAAGCGGCGCAGGTAAGAAGGTGGTGGAGAACATAGAGCACTGGTTCCAGACCTTCAACATGGGCAACGGCACCTTTGATATAGAGAGTGCCGACATACCGCCTGTGCTCGTGCTCCTCGACCGTCACGGCTGGGAGATAATGCGTAAGCCTCTGCCTACACATACCTATCCTTACGGTGAGGAACTTGACGAGCTGCGTAAGTATGACAGTCCGATGGTAGATAAGTATTACTTCTACAACAACGCCTCTAAGGCTTCAGGATGTCATAAGTTCACGCTCAGAGTGCAGAATGGTGCGCTGAGAGACGAGATAAAAGTCAGCGGCAAGCCATATTCTTCATCATCACTGGCAGCGCTGCCGCCACTGACGGCCACGGGCGTGAAGGATGGTAACGGAGTGTTCCAGGATATGTATGTAACATACACCGTTAAGGATGAGTATGAGAGCAGCTATGAGTATCACCTTGAGGTGGACGAGGCAAACCAGACCTTCACGGAGTCAGGTACGCCGATGCGCTTCCTCGTTCTGCAAAACGGCAGATTCCTGAGAGACAACCAGGGAGAGACTAACGATAAAGACTATAATAGTAAGCCTATCAGCGAGGCTTCTGATCCCACAGGTGGTAATGTCTATGACATGATATTCCATCCGAGTAAGGTGAAGGCGGCAAGCGTTTCTACAAATGTGGATGCCAACGATGACGGATATATAGACGACATAAACCTGTGGTATGTAGAGCCTAACCTTGACATAGACAAGGAGATGGGTATCCATTGGGCTACTGTCTCTGGTAACACCGGTGAGCCAAAGATGGAGTATGAGATGAAGAAGGACTATAAGGACAAGACGGGCTTTGATCCTTATAACCTGCAGTTCAGAAATGCCCAGAACGACAAATACATTACAAGCCATATCACGACGACTGCTATTAACAGTGGCGCCATGAAGGGCGACTACTCTGGTGGCGGTTCCAACAGTATCACGCTGGAAGATAAGTTCACAGCCTATAACCCTGATGTTTACAGAGACAGTGAGGGCTATGACCATACTAATCTGCAGATGAGTAACCAGACATTCATGGCTGTGATGGATGCCAATGGCAATATGCAGCTGATGCCGCGCTTTGACCACTCAGTGCGTGTCAATACCATAAAGGCTGAGCCGAGAGTCACCACGCTGGAAGCTCCTGTGGACCATGCCAAGGCTTCTACTGAGGACAATGCGTCAATGGGACCGCAGACCACGTTCCTCGTGCCGCCGCAGATATTCAGCTATCATATCATTGACAACGACGGACGTGAGGCACTGCGATACAAGAGGGCAGGAGAGTTCTACCCATCAGTGCCAGACCCTGTCAAGAGTCCGCTGGCTAAGGACTTCACATATTTCAAGACATTTACCGACGGTGTGGTGTCTGATACCATCAAGGGCTCGTTCGGCGGTTCAGGACTCAAAGCCGTGGACGAGGACAACGAGGTGTATGTACGCTACAGCTATGACGAGAGTTATGATGTAGAGCAAAATAGAGTGCTGCAAGGCAGATGGCTGACGATGACTATCAATGGCAAGGATGTCAAGGCGAGCGGCAAAATTAATCCGAATGACGGTACAGGCGTGTCACTCCTGGAGGACACCAAGCCGGCTGTCATAGACTCATCAGTGAAGGAATGGCAGTGGAAGTTCATATCCGCACCTACCGACACTGCATCGGCTTACTACAGACCTGTTGACCCTTATGGCGTGCAGATATTCAACCGTATGGCAAACTATTCTTCAGGATTGGAAGAGCCTAACCCTATGGGCGTGGGCATCAAGGTGAATGGCGAGGACCGCTTCGCTATCCTGTCGCATCCTAATGGTGGCTATGCCCTGGCGGTGGCAGGTACAGGGTCATACGTATACTCGTTCCTTAATGCAGCCGATATGTCAAGTCTTGAGCCTGCGACGACAGTTGCGGAGCCAGGCTTTAACATCAATACCGGTGTGTTAACCGATGCCACAAGGATATATCTCTACGATGACGTGACGCATAACTATATATATAATGTCATCACCAATGCAAACAAGTGGGCAGCCAGCACCAGTCAGAACGAGAATGAGGCAGAGTTGAACCATTTCGCCCCGACGCTGCCTGAAGACCTGAGGACACCACTGCTCAACATGGATGCATTTAGCTACTATGGCAGTGTTGTTAAAGATAACAAGGGGACCGTTGACACCAGCGACGACACCTATGAGGTGGTCAATGACACAAAGCTGACGACGCTGTACGGACTTTATGACGATACGCTATATGTACGCTATAATGACTATGATATAGTAAACTGCAGCTACAGGGTGCCAAACAAGCGTAATGCCACCGGCGGTACCGTAGCCAGGGACCCTGACTCACATGACGTGGCATTTGATATCAGCGGAATACTGCCATACAACATTATATGGGAGAGCGACAACATGATGAAGGCTGTGGATAATGATCCAAGCGATGACGTGGCGTACGATGGCATTGGCAATGATGCCAATCATTTACTGTCAGGTCAGCCTGAGCACATGTGGTTGTTTGAGGGCAGCGACCCTTATGCCCTTAAGATTAAGCACAGGGCTTCTGGTAAGTATGCAGTGGGAACAGGCGCGCTGAGCGCTACTGCCGACAATACGTTTATGATGCTGAATAAGGAGAACTATCCTTACGGCATACTGCAGATGACGGGCACTGACGACAAACTGACCGGATACGGACAGACCACTACGACGGGAGACCCTGCGAAGTATATTATCTTCGGTCTGTCAACGCATAAGCTGATTTACCACCTTGTCATCAACACCACCAACGTCAAGACACCGATACCTTACCGTCCGGGAGGTCAGAGCACCTATCAGCTGAGCGGTGAGTGGACTGCGAGTGACGTGAAGGAGATAAGTGGATCCACACAGCGTGACCTGACATCTGTGAATACCGGCGAAGGCCCACACTATCCTGGTGAGAAGTACCAGATGGGTGAGACCATCAACGGACAGACATACTGCTATGACGCGGGTGAGGTAAGTATAGGCGATGCTCTGAAACTGCCTGAGGTGTTCTATCGTCCTAACGTATCATACGACTTCTATATCGGAGGTATATGGAATGAGTTTAATGATGAGACAAAGACAGCGGAAGTGCCAAATACCACGCTTGACAACAAGTATAAGGGACTGATGCTTCCTAACCTGATGTCTGACGCTGACCTCATAGGAAAGACGGTACTCATAAACGTAGTCTATTCCTTCAACAAGGAACTGGCTACCAACAACGGTCTTGACTTCGTGCGCAGCACCGACCAAAACATGTGGTACACCTTTGAGACCAACAATGCAGGTACGCCGATGCTGGCACGCCATAACGTGAACAGCAGGTTGCAAGCCATATCAGGTCGTGAGTCTCACTATACCAACGACTACCTGTGGACACCGGTAGGCGACCCTTACGGCTTCAAGATGTATAACAGATATGCACTGAAGAACAACCATGAGGCAGGATATGTGATGACCGCCACGGTCATAGATGAAGGTCCGTACGTAATGATAGGTGAGCCGGGCGTTACCGACAATCCTGATGCCGAAGGCAAACTGCCTGTGGGTTATGATATATTTGAGTTGTTGCCGGGCGACGTCGACGGTTACTTCCACGTACACCCAATGGTTAACAATGAGGGAACGCAGTATTTCGTCAAGAGAGATGAGACTACCAACCTCGCTGTGCTCTCCACAACGCCGAGTGACTGGACCTTCGGTCTTGACCTGGCGCTCATGCAGCCATACTATGACCGTGCAGGCTATGTAGGCGGACTTACCCCTGAGGGCAAGGAAGCGTATGAGGAGGCATTGCAGGCGGAGAGGGTGATTATGGCACTGCAGAGTGTGGTTTACTCTGATAGGAACATCATACCGTTTGAGCCAGGCTACTACCGCATGCACTCACAGCCGGGCATAGCTGGCATATCACCAGTGCGCTATGCCAGCGGTTACCTGCACAAGACTGAGCTGACCAGCAGCATACCTATGCACTTCTACAGCAAGGCTGGCGTGGCTACCACGTTTGGAGAAAACGGACTTGAGGAAGGCTTCACCGTATCTCCTGCCACACGTGGTGACATACCAATACCAGAGATGGAGCAGGATCCGTCAGCTATCTTCTATATAGCTCCAAGTAGTGAGAATGGCAAATACACCCTCAGCACCCAGGGACTCTATATGGCAGGAAGCAATGCCGACGGTTCGGGCTCAGCCAAGACGAGGAAAGCCATAATGGTAGAGGGTGAGGCCAACGCCACACCGCTCGAGCTGATGGATATAGGTGGTGCCGTGCTGCTCATACATGGAGGAGGCTCGCCATTCACAAGGCAGTATCTCAACTTTGACCAGGTAGCAGACCTTAACAGCGACGGCGAGCCTGACAAGTACGACTTGAAGTTCTACCACAACGTGCCTACCGACGACATAAAGTGGTGCTTGAAACCGGTAAAG
>CAMNCV010000004.1 GCA_946534585.1 uncultured Prevotellaceae bacterium | reverse complement strand
TGCCATCGTGATGCCATCGTCGCCGTTTACGTTGGCTGCATCCACGTTGAAGTTCGTGATGCCCGACTTGTCATCGGCAAGGAAGTAGTTAACCACCGCGTTGGCGTCTGCCATCGTCATGCTGCCGTCACCGTTCACGTCGCCGAGGATGTATGGTTTCTCTATCACCACTGCGGTGCCTGCCACGGGTGTCAGCGTTACGGTTGTGGCCTGCGTCTTGCCTATGCCAGAGATTACCAACGTAGAGCGGCAGAAGGTGTTATATGCCACTCCGTCAACCGTGCCGCAGTATGCGGTGCGTGACGGTGCGGTCACCTTATAGCCTTCGGCTGGGATGAAGCCACCGAGAGTCTGGAAACATTTCGTCGTACCATTGACGCTGAGCTTTGAGCCTTCGCCGCCTACCTTCAGCGTGGTGCGGTAATATGGCTTCGTAGTGCCTGTCAAGCCGACGCGCTGTATATATTCCCTGCCTTGTATGCCGTAGCTGTCGGCTGTGACGTTCACCGTTACCTTGCCGTCTATGTCGAGGGTGTTCGTGCTGGTATTGTTCATCACGATGCCGTTTGCGCCGGCGGTGATGTCGAGCGTGCCTGTGCCGCCGATTACCACGTTGCGTGAGTTGGCGAATATGCCTGTGCCTCTGCTTGAAGATATGCTGCAGTCGCCCGTTACATTTATGCGCAGCGTGTCAAGGGTGGTGTGCAGTGCGTAGCCACCTGTCGAGGTCAGTTCCGCTATGCTGGCATCCTCAAGGTACAGTGTCTTTGTGTCGTTGTCGTATGAGGCTGTGCCCGTTACGCCGGGGAGGACCGAGAGGTCACCCTCGTTTAAGTTTGTCACAGTTTTGCCATTGATAATTATGTCTCGATTTTCTTGCTTGTATGTAAAGTAACCAGTTTCTGGAGTTGCATAATTTATATCCAACTTGTCTGCTGCATAAGAAATTGCTCCTACTAGCGAACTACAGTCCTTAAACATATCTGTGCCGTCAGCACCTGTTGATGCCCAAGAATCATTACAGTATATGGTTTTAAGACCGCTACTACCACTAAACATATATAGTGCATTACGCATATTTGATACATTAAAGCTTGTTATATCAAGATCTTCCAATTTTGGACAATTACTAAACATACTTGACAGTACTCTGACGCTCGATGTATTGAAATTACTTACATCAACAGACGTTAAGGAGGTGCAGCCGGCAAACATACTATTCATACCTGTCACTGAGGATGTATTAAAATTGCTGACATCAACACTTGTGATTTTTTTGCATCCTGCAAACATAAATGACATGTCAATTGCTTTGGAAGTATCAAAACAACCTACATCAATATTTGTAAGATTGTAACAGTACTGAAACAATCCATAAAAATATTTGACACTTGACGTGTTCAAATAATTCAGACCTTCTATATTCGTAATGTTTTGCATATTGGCAAACCAATTGTAGCAACTTTTTGGAGTTGCTGATGCAAAAGAACTGGTAATGACTACCCTTTTAATCTGATATGCTAATTCTGCCCATGGTGGAGAGGTTTTTCCTGTGTCATCCACATTCCAAACCATTCCTGTCGATGGCATCGCTCCATAACTAAAGGTCAAGATTCCTTCTTCTGACAAAGGGTTATAACTATACGATGCATAGGCAGCAGGCCCTGTCAGGAGTCCCTCTGCCTTAACATTCATCACGAATGTAAACACCAATACAAACAAAAATAAACTTTTTCTAAAAAAATTAGTGTACATAGCTTTTATTGTTTATGTTATCTTTCACATATATACGCAAANACGTCCGCACACGCAGCCATCAGGCTACGCATGCGGACGCATCCGTTTTCTTTCCTATAGAGGTTATTATATAGTGAGTGATATACAAAATATTGGATTGAGCAAATATTTGCCCAACTAAATTCAACGTGTTATGATTATTTAAC
Organism: uncultured Prevotellaceae bacterium; assembly: GCA_946534585.1. Taxonomy (GTDB): domain Bacteria; phylum Bacteroidota; class Bacteroidia; order Bacteroidales; family Bacteroidaceae; genus Prevotella. Next base: position 558 of record CAMNCV010000004.1, on the reverse strand, counting down.
TCACAAACAGACATATTACAAACTCTTTATTTCGTCAATCGTCAGTCCTGTAGCAGCGGCTATCTGTTCATCAGAAAGCACACCCATCGCCTTCAACTTTCGCGCAGTATCACGTTTTTCCTCCGCACGACCTTCCGCACGGCCTTCCGCACGGCCTTCCGCACGACCTTTCTTCTCCGCTGTCTGCAACGTACTCGTATAATCCCAGTATTCTTTCTGGCTTTCTTCATACTGACGACGCTCCGAAGAATTGTACTTGGCTATCTCTGCCTGCTCAAAGAGTTTCGTAAAGACACGTTCCTGTAGTGCCGCGGGACGCTCAAGAAGGCTTGAAAGGTTGTGAAGCACATACATCCACTTGTCAAACATCCCGTTGAGTTCGTCTGCTGTCTTCGTAAACTTCGGCATCTCGAGATAGACAAACGTCAGTTTATCGTAGAACACATGGTCATCCTCCACGTCCTTCAGCTTTATCTCGTGGCGATAGCTGTCGGCTGGGTATTCATCACCAGGGAACATGAAGTTCAGGATACCGATGGTATATACCTCGTCAAGGTG
>CAMNCV010000003.1 GCA_946534585.1 uncultured Prevotellaceae bacterium | reverse complement strand
CTTCTGGTTACATCGTGGACAGCGACCGTTCATTCCTTTTTTCTTCGTTACGTCAATCATGGTAGCGGAAACGATTCCGGTAGGCACTGCAATAATAGTGTAGCCTAATATCATTACCACGCCCGACAGGAACTGACCAAGTCCCGTGTCGGGCGTGATGTCTCCATATCCTACTGTGGTCATTGTCACTATGGCCCAGTATATGCTTGTAGGTATATCAGTGAACTGTGTGCCAGGGTGGTGACACTCCACTATATACATTATGGTGCCGATGATGCATACTAACACCACGACAAAGAGAAAATACACCAATATCTTTGTCATGCTGCGTCTGATGCTCTCCAATAGCAATATACCCTCATTGATGAAGGTAAACAACTTCAGTACGCGGAATATCCTTATCAATCTGAATGTACGCATAATGGAGAAATATCTCAGTGGAGGGAAGAATACGCTGAGCACTTGTGGCATTGTCGCAAGGAAGTCTATCGCACCGAAGAAACTCAGTACGTACTCCCGTTTCACCGGTGAGCAGTATATGCGCAGTATGTACTCTACTGTGAATATCAGGCTGAGCAGGTATTCCAGTAATATTATGGCGAACTTTATTATGCCGCGAGTGGTCATTTCAAGGTTAAGCAGCGCGTGCAGGGAAAAATCGTTAACCTTCACTACGCTCTCCATAGCCGCACTGATGGCGCACAGCACTATGGCAATCATTATTGTGATGTCAACCGGACGTGACCATTTGTCCTCATCAGTAAAGAGGATTTTGTAGAGTCTTTCTTTATCTTTAAGCAGTGTGATGATTTTTTTCATGGAGACAAACTTACAGAAATTAATTCATTTCTCCAAACAAAAGGAGGTGAAATTGTGTAAAGACGGTGTTATTTTGTGCTATTATTCTCCACATCGTCTAAATCTTTTGTGTATTATATGAGAAAGTATTAACTTAGCATATCTTTTATTGCTATAGCAAGAACATAATAAAACTAAATACATATAATTGATGAAACAAAAACTATTTTCGTTGTTCCTTGTGGTCATAGGACTCATTGTGGGAACAATTGTGTCACAAGCAGCTACATTTTATGATTTTGAGATGGACCTGCGTGATGCAAATGGCGGCATTCTCACTGCTGATGAAGTGAGTGCGGCTACAACAACTTCTTTTGGTTTTTCTGTGGCAGAAGGTGGCACAATCACTCGTACCACTGTGGATGACACAGAAGCGTTAGGCACCATTACTGGTAAGACTGGTAATAATCATGGCCTGCAGAATTTTGTTGCAACAGTAAAAGTAAGTGGTCAGGTGAAAATCACGATGAGCACTTGTAGCTGGGGTGGTGACGTTACTGTGAAAGATGCAAACAACGAGACGGTAGCCACATTCACTACAAGGAAAGGAGAAAGTGGTTCAGGTTGTTACAAGGGTAATGGCAAGGATGATGAAAATATCATAAGTGTAAAATACTTGGGTGATGCTACTACACTGACAATAAGTGGTGGCGGCTATGTGGGTTATTTTGCTGTAGAAGAAGTACAGGCAGCTTCTGCGGATGTTAGTTACTCATTAGGAGATGCCGTATGCTCAGGCACAATATTACCTACAGGTGGAACATATGCTGTAGGTGACGAATACACGATTCCTGCTAATAACTATACACTGTATAAGGAAGGTTATACTCTGACAGCGTGGACTGATGGTACAAATAATTATGCTGTTGGCTCAACGATAACTTTGCAGTCTGACCTTGCTCTTACTCCTGTCTTCACAGAGAATACGGTTTCACTTGCAGACCGTACAGAGCCTGTAACTTTGAAGTGGAATTTCCGTCGCGACCAGGGTGCACCTGTCGTGGCTTGGCAGAATACTAATGGTAATATATGGGTAACACAGGCTACAATCAATAATGAGACTATTGATGTGCCTATGATTGTAAACACTAATCCAGGTAAGTTTAATAATTCCAACAATACTGATTGTGCGCAGACCATTAACGGTACGTTGTTTACTATACCAAGTTGTAAGGGCGCTGTCGTGTCAATGGAGTGTCATGGCTCATTCTCTATTACTACTACTACTATTGATGGACAGACTGATTATACAGGTTCTGGAACAGCAAATATTTCTTATGAAATAGCAAGCACTGCAGAGAATATAGATATAGTTATAGGTGACGGCTCTTACTATCGTTATATTCAAACCGTTCTTCCAGTCGTTCAGCAGAGCGGTGGCACTACTTACACAGATGAGGAGGTGACAATAACATGGCCGATGAGTAATCCTGCAGAATACTCTAATTCTATGGTGACTGTAGATGGCGTGTTCTCTACTCTTGGTGTAGATTTAGGTGTGGTAACCTTGCAAGATCAAAACGGGAATGCTAATGCCACAGGAACAAGTAATGTGTCTCCTGGTGTAACATTTATTTGTATGCGTCCTGCTAATAATGGTAATGATTATGTGACATGGACAGCAACCCCAACAACAGGACTTGTCTTTACCCCGACAAATGTATCAGCATATATTGTTCGTAATGGAACAGATGCAGAGAATGGAGTTACTATTTCTGCAAAGGTAGGTAATGGTGATGCAATTACCCTGGGTAATTTTACGGCTCCCAGGCACAATAAGACTAAAGCTGACGATAAGTATGGGGCAAATGCTAACTATGCGGAAGGTGGACTCGTTGACATAGCTCTTACTGCAGAACAGCAGGCAGCCCTTACTTCAAGCGAGACTTTATCTATTCTTGGCACTATAGGTGTCGGTAATACAAGGAGCGGCAGCTTGGCTATGGTTACTATCACTGGTACCGTCTCTGGCACTGTGGCTGATGTTGAGACCTTCACCCTTGCAGCGGCGGCAAACATTGCTGATGGTGGCACAGTGACAAAATATCCTAATGCTGATGAGTACGACGAAGGTACAGAGGTTACTCTGACCGCTACTAAGAACTTCGGCTATAATTTCGTGAACTGGACAGACGCTGACGGTAATGTGGTTTCTACCGAGGCTAAATTCAAGTACACAGTAGCTGCTAATGCAGAACTGACAGCCAACTTTGAGCAGATTAATACATACGAGTTGAAGATTGCTGTTGACGGTACTAATAGCTATATGGTTAAGATTAACCCTGCACCAACAGTGGTTGATGGTAAGTATATGTATGAGGAAGGAACTACTGTAGAACTTACAGCAGACCAATATGATGGTCTCGTTACATTCACAAACTGGAGCGACGGTACTACCAACAGCACAAAGTCGGTCACAATGACAGAGAATGTGGAAGTCACTGCAAACTATGCAGAGACAGACATCATCGCTGGTTGGGACTTCTACAAGAGNTGGTAACAACGGTCGTGTGGCAGACTTCCATTCTGCAGACAATGAATCTGCAGCACTGACACTCGTTAAGACAGGTACTACAGAGACAAGTGGATGGCTTGACAAGAGTACCATGGCAGGTGGCGGCTATGAGTCATTCAGCGGAGCTGCTTTGGTTTGGAAAACAGGTTCTGCGGACGGCGATGTAGGTTACTGGCACTGGCAGACCAAGGTAAATGCCGAGGCATTCCAGAACATCAATGTTCAGTTCCAGATGATGTATAACTACAACGCTTACCAGACATATAATGCAGAGTACTCTCTCGATGGTGAGACATGGACAAACTTCGGTTCTATCACAATGACAAGTGCAAAGACCGCTGCTTCGTTCAGCGAGTCACTGCCAGCAGAGTGCAACAATAAGGCAAATCTCTGGATACGAATGATTGCCGATAAGACCTCAAGCGTTGCAGGTGCTGCTTCAGCTAACGATGGTAACACCCTGGCAATGTTCTTTATCACAGGTACAGAGCAGTTGCAGAATGACGGTGTAGCCCCTGTGGTAGTATCAACAGTTCCAGCTAAGGGCGCTACCGGTGCATCAGCAACAGGTAAGATAGTCCTGACATTCGATGAGAAAGTGAAGGTGGCAGACGAAGCTACAGCTTCGCTCAACGGTGTCGCTCTTACACCAAGCGTAAGTGGTAAGACTATTACATTCGCATATAAGGGACTTGACTATTCTACAGCTTATACCTTCACACTCCCTGCTAACACTGTAGCAGACCTTACAGACAACTATATCGACCAGCCTGTCACCATCAACTTCACAACGATGACACGTCCGGCTGTCAGCAAGCAGATGTATGATGCCGTTGTAAGCAATGTTGACGAGCTCCTCGCAGCTATCACTGCAGCACAGTCACGCAGTGACAAGAACACCCGCTACCGTGTGTTCGTCAAGAACGGAGAATACACTATACCTCTCTCTTCTACCCTGAAGACGTGCAACGGCTATGACGTGCCAGAGTGTATCACATTCATCAATACACAGAACCTGTCGTTGGTAGGTGAGAGTCGTGACGGCGTTATTATTACCAATGGCATCCCTGCCGACGCGACCTTTACGGGACAGTACGGCTTGACAAGCAAGTATGACGGTATCGGCAACAGTGATGTGTTCCAGATTAGCGGAAGCGATTACTACTTCCAGGACCTGACCATCGAGACAGGTATGCAGGATGCTACAGGTCGTGACCTCGCCGTACATGATAAATCTACACGTACCATATATAAGAATACCGCGCTGCGTGGTTACCAGGATACCTGGACATCAAACAACAATAACGGTATCTTCTATTTCGAGGGAGGTTACCTGCGCGGACGCACAGACTATATGTGTGGTAAGGGCGATGCTTACTTCAACGGTGTAGAGCTGCGCCAGATTGCAGGTGGATATGCAGCAGTACCTTCTCTTCCAAAATCTATCGGATGGGTTTATAAGGATTGCGTCATCAATGGCGAGACATCTGTTGTAGATGCTGCTTCACAGACAACAGCAACAGCAGAGTCTGCTAATGGTAACTACACCCTTGGTCGTCCATGGGGCAGCGGTACTCCAGTTGCAGTGTTCATTGATACGAAGATGAACATAACACCTTCAGCAATAGGTTGGAACGAGATGAGCGGCGGTTGGCCTTATCGTTTTGCTGAGTACAACTCACAGACCTCTACCGGCAACACTGTTGACCTGTCTTCTCGTAAGACTATCTTCGCTGAAACTCACGAGAACAATCCAGTATTGACAGCAGAAGAGGCAGCATATTATGCAGACATGTCAAATATGTTCGGCGAATGGGAGCCAACACTGCTTACAGAGCAGGCTCCAGTGGTACAGAACGTGGCAGTCAGCGGCAATACCCTCACATGGGATGACAACGACTATGCACTGCTCTATGCTGTTGTCAAGGATGGTGCGGTGATAGACTTCACTACAGATAACGAGTATCAGTTGGCAGAAGAGGG
>CAMNCV010000002.1 GCA_946534585.1 uncultured Prevotellaceae bacterium | reverse complement strand
ATAGTAGTTGTAAATCCGGCTCTGGCCGGTATGGTCGTGGACGTACCTGACGGACGAAAGACTTTGGTTATCTTCAGTGCTGAAATATATGCTCCCTGTATGTCATAAGTCATCTCTTCGTTCTGCTTAGCCTCCGTATACATATCGCTCTCCAGGTGAGGCTGGGTAGCCACAGCGAGGTTATAGCCGAGGTGTGGTGGCTGGTTGTATGCAGTGTTCTGCCAGCAGATACCCATACGGTAAGTATGGTCGTGCATCAGTGTAGGCACATAGTATTTAGTCTCTATATTGGTGCTGTATATACCGAGATAGGTCTCAGCGTCGCTTACACTGTAGAGCACGAGCTCTTCGCGCCAGTCGCCGAAAATATCAGCCGAGAGGTTTGGAGTATTCTTTGAACCGTTGCAAGTAGAACCAGGACCAAGGTTATAGAAAGTCACAAGACGTCCGAATGATTTACTGCTGTCATTGTACTTGTCAAGTGTATTGCCGTCAAGCAACTCATCCTGCACATCACCATCCCAATAGATACGGAAGTTCATCGAGCCGTTGGCAGTAGATCCTACTTCACCTGTGGTAGCGTTGCGTTGCTGACGATCGTTTGCAGAACTGAGCCACCAGTCTTTTGTTGCTGCAGATAGTTGTGCCGCCATTCCGCGACCGTTGTCTTTAGAACCTGTTGCAGAGTATAAAATCTCTCCAGTAGCAGCATCGTGCAAATCCCATCCATAACTACAACTTCCCTCCTCGTGTATTTCAAATACTTGGAAACCCTCACGATCTGGTATCATCTGCCCAACGTGTATGGCATCTCCATGGCCGAAGCCTGTGCCATAGCGCAGAGTGCCATCATGCTTCAAAGCTGCAGAACCCCAGATGATATCATCTTTTTCATCACCATCAACATCAGCTACAGACATATTGTGGTTACCATTGCCAAACATGGTGCCGCTGCCGCTGCCTCTGGTAGGCTTAAGGTTGCTGAATTCGCGGTTTGTGGCATTACCTTCCGCATCCCATGTAGTCACTTTATAACTAGAACCATTCTCATGAGAACTCAGCCAGCGTGGTATCAGTTTCTTACCGTTAAAGCTTACTGCCCAGATATATGCGTATGTATAGTATCCACGACAGAATATAGCGCTTGCATTATTATCCGGACCATCAATGTATGCCGTAGCGGCAAGATAACGCTCACCACGGTTGCCATAACTGCCATAATCATTTCCTGATGTATGCCAGTTCTTAGTGCCCTCACCCGCATATAATGCCGCTGCGCCGTTGCGGTTTGGATAATACGCTATGGTGTTGATGGCCTTACCTGTCAAACCATCAAAAACGGTGAGATACTCATGACCACCGTTTATACGACCTCCGCCTGCGGCAGCCCAGTCCTTAGTGTTGTCGGCAGCCTTGATGGTAGCGTTGTCCGTAGCCTGATTCACATACACTCCTGTACCGTCAAGTGAACCGGGAGCAGTCTTACAAATCATCTCGGCCTTGCCGTCGCCGTCATAGTCATACACTTGGAACTGCGTATAGTGGGCACCGGCGCGGATGTTCCTGCCGAGGTCTATGCGCCACAGCTTTGTGCCGTCAAGCTTGTAGCAGTCAATGTACACATTGTCTGTAACACCTCCCTGCGAGTTGTCCTTACTTGTTGACGGATCCCACTTCACGAATATCTCGTATTCGCCGTCACCGTCAACATCGCCTACGGAACAGTCGTTAGGCGAGTATGTTCCGCCACTGGTAGCACCTGCGGCAGGGCGGTCAAGAGGCAGTTTCATCCACACGTTGGTCCAAGCCTGCACAGGCTCTGTGGTCTCCACCTCCTCACCGTTCACCTTTACTACTACATGGTACTTAGATGTGGCAGTGCCACTTGCGTCCTTGTAGTTTGACACTTTCAGATTTTGCGCTATTCTTGAGCCGTTACGATATACGTCAAAGCGTGTGTTCGTCATGTCGTCCGTACCCAATATGCGCCATGTGACGAGACGACCTGTGCCACCGTTTGTAAAGGGCACCGCCACCACGCCACGGCCGAGTTTCTCCATCTGGCTTACTGGGGTAATCTGCGCCTGAGCACAGGCCACGGCCACGCTCAGCAATAATAATAAGTAGAATTTCCTCATTGTATACAATTACTTAAGTTAATCAGTCATATATGTCGTTATCAACTGCAAAGTTACATATTTTTTTGTAATTAATAATTATTTTGCTTTTTTTTTTATAACTTTGTAATATTATGAAGATTGGCTACGACGCAAAAAGATATTTCCATAACCGCACAGGGCTGGGCAACTACAGCCGCACACTAGTAGGCAACATNCTCTGCTCTCTACCCTGAGGTTGAGACTTGTCTGTATGACAGCAAGGCCCTGGAGCGTACTTTCCGTCTCGGCGCGAAGGCGAAGAATGAAGGCTGTGACGTGTTTCACGGCCTGTCAAACGAGTTGCCGCGCGACATAGCGAGGCAGGGCATTCACTCAGTTGTCACTATGCACGACGTGGCATGGCGCACCTTCCCTGATATGTATAAACCGTGGGACAGGGTTATATATGACTGGAAGTACGGCTGGAGTGCGCGCCACGCCACACACGTGGTGTGTATCAGCGAGTCTACGAAACGTGACGTGATGCGTTTCTACAATGTTCCAGAGCAACGGATAAGCGTAATATACCAGCCTGTGCAGCCTACTTTCTATGAGCCT
>CAMNCV010000001.1 GCA_946534585.1 uncultured Prevotellaceae bacterium | reverse complement strand
AATTCAAGTAATCTGTGCAATCCGTCTTAATCCGTTGTCCCAAAAGATAATCCTCGTAATCAGAGTAATCAGTGGTCGTTTATTATCATCAGAAACTTAAATTAATTATTCATAGTCCACGTCCTTGAACTTCTCCAGATATGCGCATAGCCTCTCATATACACGCTGGCGTATCTCCTCACGCTTGTTGTTCTTCGCAAAGCGTGACACGGCAGGCAGTATCTGTGAGAACGCCGTGCCCGATATAGATATGAAACCATTGCGGAACGACATCTCCATGAAACTCCTCGTCTCAGGAGCCTTCAGCCTCTCCTCGACGATAATCCTCTGCAGCTCCTCCTCCTTACGCTGGCGTATGTATTCGCTCCACGCATCGTTGACGTCGCTCTCAGGCGTTATGCTGTCAATAAACCTCTCTATCAGCTCCTTCTTGTTGCGCAGGTCGGGGCTGGCACCAATGGCGTTGTTAATCTTGACGATAATCTCCGCATCCTTCAGGTGGTTCTTGGCATACTCCTGTATCAGCCACAGTATGCGGTCGATGGATATCTCCTCCTGCTTGATGAGCTCCATCTCAAACACAATATCGTCGTTCACGTTCTCCGCCTTGCCCTTTTTGCCGTCCTTGAACTCATGGTATATCTCTATGTAGGTGCTGGCATAGTGCTGGCGGTCCTGCTCGCCAAGTATCTCGTTGCCCTCAAAGGTGTCGAAGGTGGTGAGTATGTTGTAGAGCCTCATGATGTATGAGTATATCTTGATAAACTCCTTCTTGGCTTCCTCGCCTGTTATCTCCATGCCGATGGGGTAGTCTGCCATAAGCTTCTCCACCATGTCCTTGTAACCCTCGTGCCATGTGCTGTCAGCGTCAGCATAGCCGTTGTAATACTCGTCGTATGTCTTGAGCAGTACTATGCCGTGCGCCTCAGAGTTGCCAAACAATCCTATGGCGTCGTTGGTGGCTTGCTCAAGGTCACGGAAACAGATGATGTTGCCGAAGGTCTTGACGGAGTTGAGTATGCGGTTAGTGCGACTGTATGCCTGCATCAGTCCGTGCATCTTCAGGTTCTTGTCCACCCAAAGCGTGTTGAGCGTCTTGGCGTCAAAGCCAGTAAGGAACATGTTGACCACTATCAGCAGGTCCAGTTCACGGTTCTTCATCCTCTTGCTCACGTCCTTGTAGTAGCCCTGGAAACCTTGGCTGCCAAGGTCATAGCTGCAGCCGAACTCCCTGTTGTAGTCGTCTATCGCCTCTTGCAGTGCGTCCTTGTCTGTCTGTGACAGTGTGCTGGTGTCGTCAGGATTCTCGTCGTACAGCTCACCGTCCGTAGGGTCCCCTGTATTCGCCCCGTAGCTGTATATCATCGCCACCTTCAGGCGCTGCCCCTCGGGCATCTCCTCCATCTGCCGCTTAAACTCCCTGTAATACAGCCGTGCTGCGTCAATGCTGGCAGTGGCAAAGATAGAGTTGAAGCCGTTCAGTCGCTGGTCTTTCACCTGATAGGTGCTGTTGCGCTTGGTCTTCTTGCCGAAGTGCTCTATTATGTAGCTTACTATATTGCTTATATACTTAGGGTCACGCATTATGCGTTCACGGTCAATGTCGCTTACCGCCTCGTCCTCCACTCCGTCACGCTCCCTCATGGTGCGTATGTACTCCAGGTGGAACGGCAATACGTTCTTGTCCTGTATGGCATTGATGATGGTGTAGGTGTGCAGCCTGTCGCCAAACGCCTGGTCGGTGGTCAGCAGGTTGGCCTTGCCTGTATGGCTTGCGTTGTCGGCAAAGATAGGTGTGCCGGTGAAGCCGAAGATGTAATACTTCTTGAACTTCTTGACTATGGCGGTGTGCATTTCGCCGAACTGGCTGCGGTGACACTCGTCGAATATCATCACCACGTGCTGGCCGTACACGTCCATCTCCTTCTTCCTGTTCACCAATATTGAGAGCTTCTGTATGGTGGTGATGATGATGTGGCACGTAGGGTCTGCCAGTTGTCGTTCCAGCACCGCCACGTTGTTGTTGCTGTTGGCGCAGTCCTTCTGGAAGTTGTCATACTCCTTCATTGTCTGGTAGTCAAGGTCCTTCCTGTCAACCACAAACAATACCTTGTCTATGTATGGCAGCCTGCTTGCCAGCAGCGAGGTCTTGAATGATGTCAGCGTCTTGCCCGAACCCGTGGTGTGCCATATATAGCCGCCGGCATCGATGGTGCCATAGCGCTTGGTGTTGTAGGCTATCTGTATGCGGTTCAGTATCTTCTCCGTGGCAGCTATCTGGTAGGGGCGCATCACCATCAGTGTCTTGTCAACGGTAAACACGCAGAACCTCGTGAGTATGTTCAGCAGTGTGTGCTTGGCAAAGAAGGTGCTGGTAAAGTCCTCCAGCATCATTATCTTGTTGTTACGGGCATCGGTCCACCATGACGTAAACTCAAAGGAGTTGCTCACCACCTGTCCCCGCCTTTGCTTCTCGTCCTCCTCCTTCAGACGCAGGTCGCGGGTGGTGTTGCTGTAGTATTTGGTGTATGTGCCGTTGCTGATGACGTATATCTGCACATACTCAAAGAGTCCGCTGTCAGCCCACATCGACTCCCTGTTATATCGCTTTATCTGGTTAAACGCCTGGCGTATGTCGATGCCGGGCTTCTTCAGTTCCACATGCACCAGCGGCAGACCGTTCACGAGTATCGTCACGTCATAGCGGTTGGCAGCCTTGCCGCCTGTCGGGGTGTACTGTCTCATCACCTGCAGGCGGTTCTCATGTATGTTGGTTTTGTCTAGCAGGGCTATGTTCTTCATGTCACCGTTGTCAAAGGTGAAGTTAAAGCGTGGATCCTCCTGTATCACGCGCGTCTTCTCTATGATGCCGGCGTTAGGCTTCGCAATGTTGGTAGTAAAGAATCGTTTCCATTCGTCGTCGTTGAATGTTATGCCGTTGAGCAGCTCCAGCTGCCGGCGTAGGTTAGCTATCAGCTCCGTCTCTGTCGTTAGGCTTACATATTCATACTGTTGGCTCTGCAGTTGTTCTATGAACTGGTCCTCCAGAGCCTTCTCGCTCATATATGGGCGTTNCGCCCATCATATATGAGTGTTCAAACTGTGCCACGACGGTGCTCTCGTCATTCTCTGAAATAAGGTCATAATATGTAGCCATGTATCTTCTGTTTATTTTCTGTCAGCGTTATTCCATACGCTCCAAGAGACATTACTGAAAACAAAAAAGATTAGTTCATCTTGCTTTTTAATCTTAAAGGATTCTGACGCGTATCCCATATAGCATCAATGATACATACGTCATCTGATTCTCTATGGAATATAAGTTCTATATTTTTGAATAAAGTAATATAACGGAAAGTTCTCCCATACTTGTAGAGCAGAGATTGCTCTAATGGGCAAGCATCGGGAAATTTCTTTATGCGTTCTTCTGCAGAGTATATTTTTTCTGTCAGTCTTGTTACTTGTGATTGTCCGAATTTCTCTGCTGCATATTGATATGCTTTGTTTGCATCTTGTAGTGCATTTTTTGTCCAGACAATATTCATGCTTGTGAAATCCAATTGCCAAAAAGAGTGTGAGCCTCGTTCTGGGTGTAGTATTCGTTTTTATGGTATTGTTCTATTCCTGCAGAAATTCTCTCATTCAGTTCTTCCATAGAATACTGCAATGGTGGAATAGTCATGTCTTCATTATCTTGTATATCTACATTCATCTGGTGAACACAGTTGTCTTGCATTGCATACGCTGCTTCGGGCTCTTTAGCCATCTGTGCGTCTTCTGTTGTATGTTCGTATTTCTTTGCCATGATTCAGCAATGGTTTGGTTTCTGTTGCGAAGTTACTACAAACTTTTGAAATCACCAAACAGTTCTTTCGTTTTTTGTTTTCAGTAAGTCAAAGAGCGAATGTCCTT